>CACCYQ010000016.1 GCA_902550285.1 uncultured Pelagibacteraceae bacterium
CTTAATAGCTATGATGAATTAATCAATAGTGATTTAGTTGATGCCATTTATATATCAACATTAAATAATACTCATTTCGAACTTATCTCAAAATGTGCAAAATCAAAAAAACATATTTTATGCGAAAAGCCAATGAGTATAAATTATAATGAAGCACTAGAAGCAAAAAAAATAATTAAAGAGAATGAGGTTAATTTTTTTGAAGCTATTGCTTATTATTCACATCCATTAAAAGATGAAATTAAAAAAATTATATTTGAAAAAGAAATTGGTGATCTTTTAAGTATAGAATCAAGTTTTGGATTTAAATCAAAGTTTAGACCCTCGTCAAGATTGTACGATAAAAAACTTGGAGGCGGAGCTATATTAGATATTGGATGTTATCCAATGAGTTTTTTGATGTTGTTTTCAGAAGATTTTGCAAATTTTGTCTTTAAAAATAAAGAAATAAACTTTGCAGAAAGTAATGTTGATAACTACGCACAAGCAGAAATTAAAATTTCAGAAAAAATATCCGCTAGTATAAAAGTAAGCATTAAAGATAATTATTTAAATAACTGTATTTTAAAAGGTACCGATGGGGACGTTGTAGTGCCCGAGCCATGGTTGCCTAGTAAAAAAACATTTATAGAAGTTAGGAACAAAAAAAAATATTATAAGAAATTCGTAAGTACACAAAAGTCAGTATATGCTCATCAAATTGAAAAAGTTTCAAATGCTATATTTAATAATTCTATTGATAATGAAAATTTATTTAACATCAACAAATCAATATTCTGTAGTAACCTATTAGAAAAATGGAAAGAATGATCATATGATTTTGGATAAAGTGACAGCTGTAATTGTTTTATATGACGCAAGTAATATAGTTCTTGATTGTATAAAAAATCTTGAAAATATAAAATTAATCATTGTAGACAATGGTAGAAACAATCCTGAGTTAATCAATAAAATTAAAAAGTCAAAAAATCTTTTCAAATATATTAAGACAGAAAAAAACCTAGGCTTTGGTAGAGCGTGTAATCTAGCTTATAAGCAAGTTAAGACAGAATTCACATTGTTCATTGAGGCAGACGTAATTATAAATATAAAAAATATTGAAAATTTAATTTCTTCTTTTTTAAAGTACCCCAAAGCAGCAATCACTTCACCAGTATTGTGTGATAATAATGGAAAGAATATTGATAAGTTAGAAAATTTACCTGAATATTATTCAAATTATAAAGACAAAAAAATCAAAGAAATAAATAGTAGATTATTTAACTCGAAAATTGAGGGTGATGTTTGTGTGAATTTTTGTTGGGCAGCTATATTCTTAGCTAATAACAAAATAATTGATCAAGTTGGATTGTTCAACGAAAAATACTTTTTATTTTGGGAAGATTTTGATTTATGTAGAAAATTAAGAAAATTAAAAATTCCGATAATTAAATCATCCAGCTCCTTTGCCGAACATAAAGTGGCAAAATCAACAAAAAATAGTTTAAAAACTTATTTTATAATTCAAAAATATCACATTTTATCATCATATATTTATTTTGGAGTTGATAAAAAAGATAAAAAACTTATTAAAAAATTATTGTTATATATTTTTAGATCTTTTTCGTACTTGTTTATTTTAAATATTAAGAAATCTATTAAAAATATTGCAAGAGCATCTGCAGTAACAACTTATATTTTAAAATAAAAATCTTTTTAATTCGTCTATTTTCAAATTAATATCACCATTTTTTTTATCACCATTAATTTTTTTGGTACTTATTAATCTGTAATTCAATTTATTTATATCACTTAATCTATTATAAATTGTATTTGGATGATCTTCTGGTCGTACTTCTATAATATTTGTATTTTCATTACAGAATGCCAAATTACTAAATCCAGCACCATGAGCACCAACGATATATTTTGCATTTTTGAATAAATACAATTGTTTACTAAAACTTAAATCCTCAAGCTTATATTTTGTAAAACCCTTTTCTTTTAAATATTCATTTATTTCTGTTTCGTTGATAAATTGACAGTGCTTAGCTCCACTAGATCTATCAATATATATTTTGTCATTACATTCAAATTTTTCAGCTTTATTTAGATAACTACTCCTTAGCCATTTAACTATCCAATTAGGTACATTCTTTGCTTGTTCTAGTATATAGCCTCTGTAGTAAGAAGGATGATCAGTACAAATAATTTCATCAGCTTGTATGTGTCTAAATTTATCACTATCAATAACCTTTAAATCATCCCAGCCAATCAACTGTAGGCTTTCGAATTGAAAGTTATTTAATTTATTAAGATATATAAAATTTAGGTCATTAAGATTGTATATTTCTAAGTATAATTTAATTTTAGGTAGCATATCAAAAAGCCAATGTGAGTAGTTTTTATGACCACTAGCGCCCTGAGATAAAGACAAAACTCTTCCCTTAAATTTTTTTTTTAATCTAGGTGTACCATTTTTTAAAACTATATTTTTATTAGAAGAAACCAAATCACCAATTATTTGTTGGTAAGAAACATTGTCAACAATATTATTACCATCAATTATAGCAACACTTTCAACTGTATCTGTGTAAACTCTACCGTTAACTATTTTATAAACTTTATATTTATTATTAAAAAAATTGATAATTTCTGAATTTTTTAATTCAGATATTTGTATATTTTCAGATGAGAGATTGTCTTTATTATAAATTACTTTTCCATAAATCAACTTAAATAAAAATCTAAAAAAATTTTTAAATAAATTTTTTGCTATATTTCTTATTTTTTCCATCCTATTTAAATTAACATATACCTTGAAATATCTATAAATTAAAACTTTACAAAAACTTGATTGCATAACATTTAAAAAGTAATATATATCAATACGAATTGAATGGCGGGGTAGCTCAGTTGGTTAGAGCGCGGGACTCATAAGCCCGAGGTCAGTGGTTCGATCCCACTTCCCGCTACCATTTAACTCAAACATACTAAAATGAAAAAAGAAATAAAAAGGTACTGGGATGGTTATTATAAAAAGAATAAGAATAATCCAAAGCCATCCAATTTTTCTTATTTTATTTCAAAAAAATATTTAAATAAACATAATATATTATTGGATATAGGAACTGGAGATGGAAGAGATGCTTTTCATTTTACAAATAAAGTTAAATTTATTTACGGGATTGATCTATCAAATGTTGTAACTAAGCGTAACAATAATCAAGCTAAATTATTAAATTTAAAAAATATATCATTTAAAAATATTTCTATTGTTGATTTGAAGAAATTTAAAAATAAGAAAATAGATTTTATCTATGGCAGATTTTTTATTCACGCTATAGACAATATAAAAGAAAAAATATTTTTAAATAATATTAAAAAATATTTTAATAATGGGACATTTGTAGCTTTAGAATTTAGAACAACCAAAGACAAATTAATTAAATTAGGAAAAAAAATTGACAAATATGAGAGAATTACAGACCACTATAGAAGGTTTATTAACGTAAAAAATTTTGAAAAAAAATTAAAAGCTAAAAAATTCGAAATTATTTATAAAAAACAAGGCTTAAATCTATCAAAAACCAAAAAAGAAAACCCTCATCTTTGTAGGTTAATTTTTAAAATTTAATTAATAGATAATTTAGTTTTAAACCAACGAGTTATTGAACCCAAGAAACTTCTTTTGATTAAAAGTGGTTTATTATCTACTATTTCCATTCTGTAGCTTATATTTTTTTTTAAAGGCGTCCTCCATTCTAAACCATACAAAAATTGGCAAACCTTTTCTGGTCTTTTAGGTAAAGAAACTATTTTGTGATATTTATCTTTTTTAATTGGGAAAATAAATTTTTTAGGGAAATGTATTGCAAATTTAGGGTCCCTGAAGTTCGATAAATAATTATGTTTTTCAATTATGTAGTTATTTTTTGTATCATTTATATAAAAATAAAAATCAACAAAACTAGTAATATTTGTATCCTTTTTAATATATTGTGCAAAAAATTTATTTGAGACTTTTTTATTAATTTTAAATGACTTATTTGAAATCATTTTTTTTAAAACTTTACTTTTGTATTTGTAATTAATTAAAAAATCTACATCATCATCACCAGAGATAATTTTATTATCTCTAGTCATCCCTAATAATGTTCCATAGCATATAAAATGTTCAATTTTGGAAAGAGTTTTAGAAATTATTAAAAGATTCTGGAAATTTATATTTTGAAAATTTTTACTTGTAAGTTTTAACATATAATTTTAGGATATGGAGTATGAGTAATAAACTTACCACCTCTTGATAAAAATTTTTTTTCTTTTTTAAATATTTCTTTCTTGAAGTTCCATGCACCTAAAAATATATAATCTACATTTTTATCTATTTTTTTTTTATATTTTTTTATTATAATTTTTGAACCAGGTGTGTATTTATTTTGTTTGTCTGGAGTAGTATCCAAAAAATAATCTATATGATCCTTACCAATGTTACAGTAATTTAATATAGTAGTAGATTTAGCTGTTGCACCATATCCAATAATTCTTTTTTTTTGTTTTTTTATTTTATTAATCAGTAATAAAAGTTCCTTTTTTGATTTTTCTACTCTTTTTTTAAATGAGTAATATGTGTTAATTTTGTCAATTCCGTATTTCCTCTCTTTATTGAATTGATTGAATGAAGATATTTCTATTTTTTTTTTGCTATTTGTTTTTTTTATATAATATCTATTTGATCCACCATGCACTAAAAGATTTTCAACTTTATAAATCTCAAGATTATTTTTCTTTAACAAATAATTCAAACCTAAGAATGAAAAAACATAAATATGTTCGTTATAAAATTGATCATAGGTATTCTTTTTAAGACATTCAATTAAAGATGGGTCTTCAATGATTAAAGAACCTCTGTCGGTCAAAACTAAATTAATATTTCTAAAAACATCATTTAAATTTTTAATATGACTTATTGTGTTGGCTGAATAAATTAAATCAAATTTACCAAATTTTTTTAAAATTTTTAAAGCAGTCTTTTTGTTCCAATAATTTGCAAAGGTTCTATATCCATTTTGCTTCGTAATTTTTTCAATATTTGAACAAGGTTCAATTCCTACACTTTTTTTTTTGCTAAAGTATTTTAAAAATGAACCATCATTGCTACCAATTTCAAGTATTTTTCTTGGACTAATTTCTTTTTTTATTCTTTTTGAAAGTAATTTAAATGAATTGTTAACCGTCTTTGACATTGAAGATCTGTAAGGGTATTTATTATTAAACATTTTCTTACTAGAAAAAGTTTTTTTTATAGAAACAAGTTTTGTTTTTTTATCAAAGCAAACTGATAATTTGTATTTTTTTTCTTTTTTTCTTAATTCTTTTTTACTTAAAAAAGAATTTGCGAATGGTTGAGTTCCTAAATTTAAAAATTCGATTTTTTTATATTTAATTTTCATTATTTTTTTTCAGATCATAAAATAATACTGGCCATTCAATAACTTTTGTATATTTATTAAACCAAAACGGTAAAAATCTTTCAGCTAAAAAACCATAAATTCTAGCTTTTCCATATCCTTGAAGATCAAATCCAAAAACATTTTCACATTTTTCTAACCAATCAAAGACTTCTTTATAGTAATTTTGCATAATACTTTTTGACTTAGTTATAAACATATTTCCTTGGTTATATGAATTACTATTTCTTGTGAAATTTCTGAAATCTTCCCTATCTTTATCTGGCAACAAATCAATAGCTTTATCCAAATTTCCATTTCCATGAAACATATCAAAGTGAAATCTTATATTTCTTTTGTTTTTAAAAATAACTTTAGGGTTTCTTAAAAAGGAAATTTTTCCATATTTTAAAACTTTAATCCATTTAATGTGATCAAAGTAAATTTTATCACCAAGAATTACATCGTAATTTTTCCACTTATCATCAACTCTTCGAATAACTTCATTTTTTAATTCTAAGATTTTGTTTTGTTTTGTGATGTCATTTGACCAAAATCTTCTATACGCACAAAATCCAACCCATGTATTTTCGGGAATTTTATCTAAATAATTTTTCCATAGCCAATAATGAAATGTATATTCTCCATAATATTTATTTTTTTGACTAATATTTTTTCCCGTATTGTCCCTTAACCAGTCTTCAGAAAACTTATTATCTCCTAATCCAACTGGTATATAGTTTAACTCTTTAATTTTGTTTTTAAGACTATCGTCAATAGCCAGACAATACATTTGTAGTTTATCCATTATAAAATTTTTATTAATTACAAAATTAATTTAATTTTTATTTTTAGTAATAACCTTTCTAAATTTTGAAACATTCATTGTAGAATTAAGTGGAAATTCATTTACCTTTTTTTTTCTTACAAATATTTTTTTTACAGATGGATTACTTTTTTTAGCAAAATTATAAATAGATTGTGATTTTCCACCTACATTTATTATGCCTTTAAGATTAATTAATTTAAATAAATTTTTAGCAATATCTTCATGAAACATAAAATTTGTTCTCATGTTTGCAAAAGCTTTTTTATGAGTAAAAGGTTTTTCAGTCATACAAATTCTTAGAATTAGTGAATTTTTATACATTTGAACCGCAGTTTCTCCTCCAAGTTTTGACCAACCGTAAGTATTACGAGGTAATAGCGGGGCACTCTCATTATAATTTCCAGATTTGGATGGATAAACATAATTAGTAGAAAAATATATTAATTTAATTTTTAATTTTGAGCATATTTTAACTATATTGGAAGTCCCTATTATATTAGTATCTATACTTTTAATTATATTTTTATCATGAATTTCCATAGGCCTAGACAAAGCAGCCGCATGTATTAAAAATTTAGGTTTAATTTTTTTTATGTAATTTTCAGCTTTTTTAAAATTTGTTATGTCCAATTGATTTCTTGAAGGAAAATATACTTTATATTTAGTTTTAATTTTTTTTAAAACGCTTCCAAATCTACCATTGCCTCCAGTAAAAACTATTTTAACAGTTTTTTTTTTCATTTATTTAAAAATTGTTTTAGTGTCTGAGCATACTCATCTTTTTCAGATAAAATTGGTTTTTTTATTCCCCAATTAATTTTTAAATCAGTATCATTCCAAAGAATTGTTTGTTCACTTTTTTTGTGTCTATAATTAGAACAGCTATATAGAACAATGTTTTCTTTATCTAAACCTAAAAAACCGTGAGCAAAACCTCTTGGAATAAACAAAAACTTAGAATTTTTTTCACTTAAAAGAATTTTATAATGTTTTCCAAAGGTCCTAGAACCCTTTCTAACATCGACAGCAACATCTAATATTTTGCCTTTCAAAACCGTTATGAATTTATCTTGTCCTTTTTCAGTTTGAAGATGCAATCCTCTTAATACATTTCTATTTGATTTTGAAACTATTGAGAAAACAAGTTTTTTTTTTATTACATTTTCACGAAAAATTTCTCTTAAAAAACCTCTATTATCATCGAATTTTTTTCCTTGATATACTTTTAAATCTTTAAATATAGTTTTTATTTTTTTCATTTATAAAGTTAAATTAGTTTTTTTAAGTATTCTGAATATTGACATTTACCATAAAACTTAATTGCACTTTTAATATTTTTTGATCCTATCCATTTATTATTAAGTGCAATTTCTTCGATACAAGATATTTTAAATCCCTGTCTATTTTCAATTGCAGAAACAAAGGCGCTTGTTTTATAAAAATCTTCAATTGAACCTGTGTCTAGCCAAGCACCACCTCTACCAATGTAATCAGCATAAAGTTTGTGTTTTTTCTTATATTTATTTAGCAAATCTGTTATTTCTAACTCTCCTCTTTTGGATGGTTTTAATTGTTTAGAAAATTTAACTACATCTTTATCAAAAAAATACAATCCTGTTATTGCCAAATCAGAAAAATATTTTTTTGGTTTTTCTTTAATAGATATAATTTTATTTTTACTTTTTATTTTAGCAACACCGTATAATTCGGGTTTAGAAACTTTATGCAATAAGACTTTTGCACCATTTTTTAGCTTAACACAATTTAATAAAGTTTTTGATAAAGATTGACCATAAAAAAAATTATCACCTAAAATTAAAGCTACATTATTTTTTCCAATAAAATTATCACCTAAAATAAATGCATCGGGAAGCCCTTTTGGATATGACTGTTCTTTATATGTAATTTTAATTCCCAAGTTATCTCCATTTGGAAGCAATTTTTTGTATTGATTTAACTGTCCTTTATTTATGATAATTAAAATATCTTTAATTTTTGCCAGCATTAAAATTGACAATGGATAATAAATTAATGGCTTATCATATATTGGAAGAAGCTGTTTATTGACAGCTTTTGTCAATGGACTCATTCTTGTTCCATGACCACCAGCTAATATAATTCCTTTTTTAATCAACTTTTAATTCCTATTCTTTTTGTAATATTGCTCTTAGAAATGTTTTTATAATATTTTTGATTTTTCATATACCAGAAAAAAGTTTTATATATTCCTTTTTTGAAAGAAGTTTTTGGTCTCCAACCTAATTTTTTTATGATCTTTGAACTATTTAAAGCATATCTCAAATCATGACCTGGTCTATCCTTTACAAATTTAATTTTAACATTTTTTCCAAACTTAAAATTTGCCTTTGCTACAGAAAGAAGGACCTTGACAACATCTTTATTATTTAAATTTTTATTAGAACCAATGTTATAAAATTCACCTTTTTTTCCATTTTTTAAAACTTTAACCAAAGCTTCACAATGATCATCGACATAAATCCATTCACGGGAATTTTTACCTTTTCCATAGATTGGGAGATTTTTGTTATTTAAAATATTATAAATTAATTTTGGTATTAATTTTTCAGGATGTTGTCTAGGACCATAGTTGTTTGAACAATTTGTAACAAGTGCATTTAAACCATATGTTCTAACATAGGAAAATACAAGATGATCAGAAGATGCTTTTGATGCAGCATAGGGCGAGCTAGGTTTATAAGAGTGTCCCTCAGAACTTCTACCTGACAAAACATCTCCATAAACTTCATCTGTGGAAACATGTATAAGTTTTAAAGATTTATTTTGTTTTGAATATTTCTTGAAAGCTTCTAATAATGAAAAAGTTCCATTAATATTGTTTTCAATAAAAACTTTTGGACCATCTATTGATCTGTCAACATGAGTTTCAGCAGCCAAATTGAAAACACCTTTTGGTTTGTATTTTTTAAAAATTTCAAGAAGTTTTTTTCCATTATTTAAATCGCATTTGATAAATTTGTATTTCTTATTTTTATTGAAATTTTTTATATTATAAAAATTAGATGCATAAGTAACTTTATCAAGGTTAATAACGTAAAAATTTTTTTTTAATAAAATTTTAATTAAATTACTACCAATAAAACCAAGTCCACCAGTAACAATAATTTTTTGCATTTAAGTTTTTTACATTAATAAAAAAAGAAGTATATAATTAATTAAGTCTAAATTATGAATAATTATTTAAACGAATTAACTACGATAGTTGTTACTTATAAAACGGATATTGAGATACTAAAAAATTGCCTAAAATCAATTGATCCAAAAGTTAAAATAATATTAGTTGAAAATTCAAATAAATTTAAACACTCCAATGAAATAGAAAGTAATTTTCCTAATGTAGAGATAGTTTGCTCAGGTTCAAATATAGGAATGGGTTCAGGAAATAATTATGGTTTAAGAAAAGTAAATACAAAATATGCGCTTGTTTTAAATCCTGATACAATTTGTGAAGATAGTTTTTTTTCGAATATCAATAAATATTTATCTGGAGAAGTTGATTTTACCTTAATGGGATGTGTTTATAATAAAAAAACTGTTTTCAATTCAGCAGGTTTTTTTGACAATAAAGATATAAAGCTAGCAAAATATATAAAAGAAATAAACTTGTACGAAGTAGATTGGATAGTTGGTCATACTATTTTATTTAACATGCAAAAATTTAAAGAAAAAAATTTTTTTGATGAAAGTTTTTTCTTATTTTTTGAGGAGACCGACTTGTGCATGAGGGTAAAAAAAAAAAATGAAAAAGTGTATATGTGTCCTGATTTAAAACTTGATCACCTAGGTTGGAAGGGCTCATTTGCTACAGATAAAAGTTTAGAGGAACAAGCAGACAAAATAAGAAACTGGCATTATATGTGGTCTTTTTTTTATTATCATAAAAAAAACTATGGTTATATTTATTCTTTAATTAAATCTTCATCTAGATTATTTAGATCAATAATTAGAATTGTTTTTTATTTTATTACTTCAAATAAAAAGCAAAGAACTATATATACATATAGATTTCTTGGATTAATAAATGCTATACTTTTAAAAAAATCTTATTACAGAGTTGATATTGATGATTAGTGACCTGGAAATTTAACTAAACTTTCAACCTTATAACCTTCTTTAATTAATTTATCTATTCCACCTAAATCAAAAAGATTAATTACAAATATAAATGCTGATATACTACCGCCTGACATTTTAATTAATTTTGCAGCTGCATCTGCTGTTCCACCTGTTGCAATTAAATCATCAATAATTAAAACAGAATCATTTTTTTCTACAGAGTCCTTATGTATTTCTATAGTGGCAGTTCCATATTCTAATTCAAAGTCTACAGAATATGTATCCGCAGGCAGTTTATTTTTTTTTCTTAACAATACAAAAGGTTTTTTAAGCAAGTAAGACACTGCAGATGCAAATACAAACCCCCTAGATTCTATAGCTGCGATTTTGTCTATCTTATATTTTTTAGACACTTCAATTATTTGATCTATTGTAGCGGCAAATGCTTTTTCATTTTTGATTAAAGTTGTTATGTCTCTAAACAATATTCCCTTTTTAGGATAATCAGGAATTGATCTAATATATTCTTTTAAATCCATAAATTTTTGAGTTATAAATAAATAAATCATTTTAAATAATATGACAAACAAATTAGCAATTATTGGTGGCAGCGGTTTGTATGATGTAGAAGAATTTAAAGATAGAGAGCTTTTAGATTTAAAAACTCCTTGGGGAAAACCATCAGATCAAATTATAAAGACAAAATTTAAGGGAAAAGAAGTGTTTTTTCTACCAAGACATGGAAAAGGACATTTTATTTCTCCATCTAAAATAAATTATAGAGCTAACATAGATGCATTAAAACAACTAGGTGTATCAGATATCGTTTCTGTTTCTGCAGTTGGATCATTAAAAGAAGAATTAAATCCAGGAAAATTTGTAATTGTTGATCAATTTATTGATAGAACTTTTGCAAGAAATAAAACATTTTTTGATGATGAAATTGTTGCCCATGTTTCAATGGCCCATCCTACATCAAATGGTTTAATGAACGCATGTGAAGATGCTATAAACAAAGAGAAAATACCTTATCAAAGAGGCGGAACTTACGTTGTTATGGAAGGACCTCAATTTTCAACATTAGCAGAGTCTAATTTATATAGATCATGGAAAGCAGATGTTATTGGCATGACTAATATGCCTGAAGCCAAATTAGCAAGAGAAGCAGAAATTAGATACGCATCAGTATCGATGGTTACAGATTATGACTGTTGGCATCCTGATCATGCAAATGTAGATGTTCAGTCAGTAATTAAAGTATTGTTAGGCAACGCTGAAAAAGCAAAAAATATGATTAAAAATTTAATAGACAATTTTGAAAATCATATTGATCCAAAAGATCCAACGAACAATTGTTTAGATGTAGCAATTATAACAGCTTTAGAAAAAAGAACGCAAAAAACAAAAGATAAATTAAAAACAGTTGCTGGCAGGATTCTAAATAAATGAAAATTGAAGGAAAAGAATATCGTACAATTTGGTTTGAAAATAATGTTGTTAAAATAATTGATCAAACAAAACTACCACATAAATTTATTATCAAAGATCTAAAAACAGTAAAAGATGCAATTAAAGCAATTAAAACTATGGAGGTTAGGGGAGCACCACTAATTGGAGCAACGGCTGCATATGGATTAGTTTTAGCGATTATAGAAAACAATGATCAAACTTTTTTAAAAAAATCTAGTGAAGATTTAATTAACTCTAGACCAACAGCTATTAATCTTAAATGGGCAGTTGATAGAATGATGAAAAAAATTTCAGGGGTAAATAGTGATCAAATTTTAAATATAGCATTAAATGAAGCAAAAGAAATCTGTGAAGAGGATATTAAGTTTTGTGAAAACATAGGTTTAAATGGTCTAAAAATAATTGAAGAAATTTACAATAAAAAAAAAGGTACAGTAAATATTTTAACTCATTGCAATGCCGGTTGGCTTGCCACAATTAATTGGGGTACTGCAACTTCTCCAATTTATCATGCACATAAAAAAAAAATTCCAGTTCATGTTTGGGTTGACGAAACTAGACCAAGAAACCAAGGTGCAAATTTGACTTCTTACGAGTTAAATGAAGAACAAATCCCAAATACAATTATTGCAGATAACACAGGAGGAATATTAATGCAAAGAGGTGAGGTTGATATGTGTATTGTTGGAACCGATAGAACTCTAGCTACCGGAGATGTTTGTAATAAAATTGGAACTTATCTTAAAGCATTATCAGCTAAAGATAATAATGTACCTTTTTATGTTGCATTACCAAGCTCAACAATAGATTGGAATATTAAAAATTATAAAGAAATTCCTATTGAAGAAAGAAGTTCGGAAGAGCTTTCTCATGTAGAAGGTTTGGATGAAAGTGGAAATGTTAAAAAAATTCAGGTTTATCCTAAAAAAAGCAAAGCAATGAATTTAGCCTTTGATGTTACCCCAGCTAAATATGTTACAGCTCTAATAACCGAAAAAGGAATTTGTGAAGCTTCTTCTAAAGGGTTAGAAAATTTATTTAAAAGATAAATTATACTGTATTTAACTTTTTACCATTTAGTAAAAAATCAGATATTTGATTGGCAACCATTTCAGCAACTACAGTTGATGCTTCGGTAGTTGAAGCTGCTATATGAGGAGTGAGTACTGCTTTAGGATTGTTAAACAGTATGTTTTCTTTAGCTGGTTCTTTAGAAAATACATCGACCGCAGCTCCTGCAATTAAGTTTTCGTTTAATGCATCGTTTAAATCTTTTTCTTCAATTATATTTCCTCTTGCTGCATTAATTATATAAGAGGTTGGTTTCATTTTTTTGAAATGTTCTTTTGTAAGCATAGGCTTTCCATCAGCAGCAGCCTTACAATGAAAGCTTATAATATCACTTTTGCTTATTAGATCTTCAAAGCTTACATTTTCAACATGAGGGTAATCTTTTTTTCTAGACTCTAATGATTTTGAGTTTACTAATATCTTCATATCGAAACCTTTAACAAGATTACTTAGTCTTACCCCAACATTTCCAAAACCAATTATTCCTAGTGTTTTTTTTGAAAGTTCAGTTCCTTTAATATTTTTTTTCTCCCATTGACCTTTATGAGTAGTTTCGTTTGCAAAAGGAGTTTTTCTAAGTACAGACATAATTAATGCTAATGCATGTTCTGCTGTTGCATTAGCATTTCCGCCAGGAGTATTCATTACTATCATATTTTTTTCTTTAGCAGTTGGAACATCTATATTGTCTACTCCTGCACCAGCCCTTCCAATTACTTTTAAATTCTTTGCAGCTTCTATTATTTTTTTAGTTACTTTTGTAGCTGATCTAACAACCATTCCATCATATTCAGGAATAATTTTAATAATTTCTTCTTCTGATAAACCTGTTTTTACATCTACCGAAATATTATTTTTTTCAAATATTTTTTGAGCAACATTACTCATTGAATCTGATATTAAAACTTTAGGCATTGTTTTTTACTGAATTATATGCCCAATCTATCCAAGGCAATAGAGCTTTCATATCATTATTTTGTACAGTTGATCCACCCCATATCCTTATACTAGGTGGTGCTTTTGGGTAACCATTAATATCATTTGCTACGCTTTCTTTTTCTAGAAGTGAGAATAATTTTTTTAATACTCCTCTTTGATCTTCTTCGTTATGTTTTGCAAACCATTCATCTTTAATTAACACTGTAATACTTGTTGAAGATCTAATATTTTTTTCTTCACACATAAATTTAAAATTATCACTTTTTTCAATCCAGTCTTCTACAATTTTTAAGTTTTGATTTGAAATATTTACTAGCTCTTTAGTGCCACCTAATGACTCAACCCAGTTTAAAGCATCCAAACCATCTTCAACGCAAATCATTGATGGAGTGTTAATTGTTCCACCTTCAAATATACCTTTAATTAATTTTTTCTTACTTGCTAATCTAAATAATTTTGGAATTGGCCAAGGTGGAGTATGAGATTCTAGTCTTTCGACTGCACGAGGAGAAATAGCAATCATTCCATGAGCTGCTTCTGCTCCTAAAACTTTTTGCCACGACCAAGTAATTACATCCAGCTTACTATAATCCATTTCCATAGCAAAAATACCAGATGTAGCATCACATATAGTTAAACCTTTTCTATCTTCTGGTATCCAATTTGCATCTGGAACTCTAACTCCGGAAGTTGTTCCATTCCAAGTAAAAATTACATCATTATCAAAGTTTACTTTTCCTAAATCTGGAAGTTTTCCGTAGTCAGCTATATGACTGTTAACATCTTTAATTTTTAATTGATTGACTATATCTGTAACCCAGTCTTTTCCAAAATTTTCCCAAGCCAAAATATCAACTCCTTTTAAACCTAACAAAGACCAAAGAGCTGATTCTAATGCTCCAGTGTTTGAACCAGTCATTATACCTACATGATATTCATCAGGTAATTTAAGAATTTTTTTTGATTTAACTATTACTTCGTTTAACTTTTCTTTACACACTTTGTGTCTATGAGATCTTCCAATCGGAGTATTTTTTAAAATATCAATAGACCAACCCGGTCTTTTGGCACATGGACCACTTGAAAAGTTTATGTTCTTTGGCTTTAGTGTTGGTTTTTCCATAAAAATGATTTTTTAACGTATAACGATAAAAATTATTTTTTAAAAGCTTTAGTTTTATTTTATTCAAAATCATATGCGACCAAACCGTCCAGTGGTTTTGGATCAAACCATGTGGATTTTGGTGGCATAGTTAGCCTTTTATCTGCAAAATTTATAATATCTTTCATCTGAGTGGCAAATAATGCAAAACCAACTTTTGCTTCTCCAGAATTAATTTTTTTCTCAATACCTTCTAAGCCATGAAAACCTGCTATAAAATCAATTCTATTGTCGTATCTAGGATCTCCGATCCCTAAAATAGGTTCTAACAAATAGTAGTGTAACAAATTTATATCTAAATTAATAATATGAAATAAATTTTGGTGAGGTTTTTCTTTTAGCTCCAAAGAATACCATTGTTTTTCTAAATACATTCCAAATATTTGAGATTTTTTTGGCTTGAATGAAGAATTTTGTTTTTCCACGTTAAACTTTTTTTTAATTTCTTTAATAAAATCTTTAGATGAATATCCATATAAATCTTTTATAAGTCTATTGTAATCTAGGATTCTCGCTTGGCTTGTTGGAAAGATTGCTATCATAAAAAAATTGTATGCTTCATCTCCAGTATGATTAGGGTTTTGATGTTGTTTAAATTGTGAAAGTTTTAATAATGCTTCCATTCTGTGATGACCGTCAGCAATATAAATTCTATTAATTGAGTTAAATAAGTCACTAATTTTTTTAACTTTATTTTTTTCATTAATGACCCACATTTCATGTTTAAATCCATCCATACCGTCGAAAGAATATATCGGAGAATTAACTAACTCATTTTCTACTAAATCATTAAGCTCTTTGTTATCTGGATAAACCGCATATATAGGACCTATTTGTGCATTTAGATTATCCATTTGCTTCATTCTTTTTTGAGATCTTTCAAAGAAAATTTCTTCATGACCTCTAATATGTAAATTATCATAAGCAGATAATTTTGCAGTTCCCACTATTCCAACTTGTTTGAAATTTTCTTTAGAAATTTTATAAATATAAAAAGAAAAGTTTTTTTCTTTTGTTATAATTGATTTATTTTTCATTAATTCAAATTGTTCTTTTGATCTTTTTTTATTTTCTGCATTAAAAACATTTAGATAGCTCCAAGGATTTTTTTTTAGGTGATTTTTTTGCATATCTTCGGATAAGTGATCTGTACTTGCAATGGTAACCGAAGAAGCATTTTCTTTTGTTGGCCTTAAAGCTTTAAATGGATTTATAAAATACATGGTGACTACTAACTAATCTTACGAATAAGATTTATCTCCTCTAAGCAATTTTGGGTAATTTTGCTAATGCTTCATTTACTTCAGCCTCATTATATTTGTCATCTGAGAGTTTGTTGCTGAAATAATCACCATATGCCTGCATATCAAAATGACCATGGCCACATAAATTAAAAAGAATAGTTTTAGACTTTCCGTTCTTTTTACATTCCATTGCCGCATCTATAGCGCCTTTAACTGCATGAGTAGCTTCAGGAGCTGGAACAATTCCTTCTGCATTTGCAAATTTCACACCAGCTTCAAAACATTCTTTCTGACCAAAAGCCTTTGCTTCAATTGCACCTATATCAGTTAAATGACTAACCATTGGAGCCATACCATGATACCTTAAACCTCCAGAGTGTGTAGATGGAGGCATAAATGAAGAACCCAAAGTGTGCATTTTTACTAATGGTGTAAAATTACCTGTATCACCAAAATCATATGCAAACTTACCTTTTGTTAATGAAGGACAAGATTTCGGTTCACATGCTATTACTTTTATATCTTTTTTTTCTCGAAATTTTTTACCAAGAAAAGGAAAAACTAAACCTGAAAAATTACTTCCACCTCCAGTACATCCAACCAATATATCAGGATAGTCATCTGCCATTTCCATTTGTAATATTGCTTCGTTACCAACTATAGTTTGATGCATTAAAACGTGATTTAAAACACTGCCCAAAGAATATTTTGTATCTTTATTTTGAGCAGCCATTTCCACAGCTTCTGATATGGCTATACCTAAACTTCCAGTATTATTTGGATCTTTTTCTAGAATAGCTTTACCAGTTTTAGTTCGATCAGATGGACTCGCATAGCAATTTGCACCAAATGTTTGCATAATCATTTTTCTATATGGTTTTTGTTCAAAACTAACTTTGACCATATAAACATCTAGCTCAATTTTAAAAATTGAACATGCAAATGCAAGTGAACTACCCCATTGACCTGCACCAGTTTCAGTTGTAATTTTTTTTGTTCCTTCTTCTTTGTTGTAAAATGCTTGAGCAACAGCAGTATTAGGTTTGTGACTTCCTGTAGGGCTAACTCCTTCATATTTGTAATAAATTTTTGCAGGAGTATCTAAAGCTTTTTCAAGTTTTCTTGCCCTGTATAAAGGGGAAGGTCTCCATTGTTTATAAATTTCTCTAACAGGCTCTGGAATTTCGATTTCTCTTTCTTGTGAAACCTCTTGACCTATAAGTGCCATTGGAAATAATGGAGCTAAATCGTCTGGTCCAACAGGCTTAAGTGTTCCTGGATGTAGTACTGGTGACAAAGGTTTTGGAAGATCAGCAGCGATATTATACCAAGTTTTTGGCATTTTGCTTTCTTCCAGTAAAAATTTAATTTTATCAGACATTTTATTTTTATGATAGTTTGTTATGTATAGTAATTAAAATCAAGTATTAATTGTAATGATAGAATTAAAAAAAGAAGTAATAAAATATGCTCAAAAGCTTAATAGCACAAATTTATCACCTTTAAGATCAGGAAATGTTTCGGTTAGAGCAACTCAAGATGGAGTTGAAGGGTTTCTTCTTACTCCGTCAGGTAAGAGATACGAAACTTTAATACCCGAAGATATAGTTTTTCTAGCTTTAAAAGAAAAATACGATAATCTTAAATTGTTTAATACGGGGCTTAATCCATCATCAGAATGGAGATTTCATCAAGATATTTATTTAAAAAAAATTGAAGCAAAAGCAATAGTTCATGCACATTCTCCACACGCAACAGCAGTTTCTTCGCACGGAAAATCAATTCCTGCTTTTCACTACATGGTAGCATTAGCTGGTGGAGACGACATTAAGTGTTCAGAATACGCAACATTCGGAACCGATGAGCTTTCAATAAATATTCTTAAAGCATTAGAAAAAAGAAAGGCCTGCTTAATGTCAAACCACGGACAGGTTGCATTTGGTACAAATTTAAAACAAGCATTTGAACTTGCAGAAGAAGTAGAAAATATTTGCCATCAATACATAATTGCTTTAAAAATTGGTAATCCAAAGATTCTCTCTTGGGCAGAAATGAATAAGATCTTGGATAAAATAAAGCATTATAAAAAAGCGTAGCTTTTTATAATTAAAAGATAGGGGAGCGATGACTAAAGTAGGGGAGCACATAACTTTAGATATTATTGGCACTAACAAAGAGTATTCACCTTCTTTTTATGAGAAGCTTGTTTACAAGATTGCAAAAAAGGCAAAAGTAACCGTTCTTGGAATTTCAAAACATAAATTTGAACCTCAAGGATTCACAATGGTGGCTTTATTAGCAGAAAGTCATATTAGTTTTCATACCTTTCCTGAAAAAGGAATTGTAAGTTTCGATTTTTTTACATGTGGAAAAGTATCTCCATCAATAGCTTTGGAAATAATTAAAAAAGAAATTAATCATAAAAGAATTGTTAAAAAAGAATTTAACAGAGATTCTTTAGGATTATATGATGATATTTACAGTTCACCAGGACAAAAAAAATACTATGTAGTAAAAAAATATTTAGAAAATTTTACATCTAAAGTGGGCCAACATATTGAAATCATAGATCTAGAACAATTTGGTAAATCATTGTTCATTGATAACGAATTGCAAGTGGCTGAAAAAGATGAGCATCTATATAGTTCTACTTTTGTCAATTCTGGAATTAAATTAAACAAAAAAAAAGAAAATACCGCAATAATTGGTGGTGGCGATGGCGGTGTTGCTAGAGAATGTATTAGTCAAAATTTTAATTTTATTGATTGGTATGAGCTAGATCCTGAAGTTGTAGAAGTTTGTGATAAACATTTATCTAAAGTTGGCCAAAGAGCTACAAAAAAAAATTCAGTAAAATGTATATGGGGAGATGCATTTGAAAGTATAAAAAAAGCTGAAGATAATAAGTATGATAAAATTTTTGTAGATTTGAATGATGATCAATACTGTATAGATCTAGCTGCTAAAAATATAAAATCATTAAAAAGAATTTTAAAATCAAATGGCACAATCACAGCTCAAGTGGGAAGCCAAGACAAAAAACCCAAACAAGTTAAAAATTGGTTGAAATTGTTAAATAATAACTTTGGCAATGCAGAGTTAGATAGAGTGTATATACCAAGTTTTGATTGTAGTTGGAATTTTGCCACGTCAATTAACAATTAATTAGTCTTTTTAAATCATTAAATTTATGGAATACTCATCTTTATATTTTTGGAGGGAAAATGAATATAATAAAAAGATTCAGCTTAGGATTATTGATAAGTTTATTTTTAACAATATCTGCTAATGCTGATAAAATAAGAATAGGAACAGAAGGCGCTTACCCACCTTGGAATTCAAAAGATGCATCAGGTAAACTAATTGGTTTTGAGGTTGAGTTAGCTTGGTCACTTTGTAGATACATGGGTAAACAATGCGAGATTGTTGAACAAGATTGGGATGGAATGATTCCGGCACTGATAATGAGAAAGTTCGATGCAATTATGGCAGGAATGTCTATTACTGCAGAAAGACAAAAAGCAATTAGTTTTTCCCAAGGTTATGCAGATGAAGTTGCTCAATTAGCAGTAATGAAAGGATCTAGCTTAGAAGGCATGGACACACCTTCAGGTGTAAATTTATCATTAGGCGGTTCAGATGTTAAAAAAGCTCTTAAAACTTTAACAGGAGCTCTTGCTGGAAAAACTGTTTGTGTTCAAACAGCTACAATTCACCAAAACTTTTTAGATTCAGGTGATGTTGGTAAAGTAAATGTTAGAACTTACAAAACTCAAGATGAAGTAAACTTAGACTTAGCTTCAGGAAGATGTGACGCTGCACTAGCTGCTGCAGTTGCATTCACTGATTATGCTGAAAAATCTGGAAAACCAGTTGTACTTGTAGGTCC
>CACCYQ010000017.1 GCA_902550285.1 uncultured Pelagibacteraceae bacterium
CATGGGGCATTTGGAGCTTTAGCTTTTGGAATAGGAACTTCAGAAGTTGAACATGTATTGGCTACACAAACTTTAGTACAAAAAAAATCAAAAAATTTTAGAATAAATGTAAATGGGAGCCTATCTACAGGAGTTACATCTAAAGATGTAATACTTCAAATAATCGGTAAAATTGGTACAGCTGGAGGAACAGGTTTTGTAATTGAATATGCAGGAGACGTAATTTCTTCATTAAGTGTAGAGCAGAGAATGACAGTTTGTAATATGACAATTGAAGGTGGAGCTAGAGCTGGACTAATACAACCTGACCAAAAAATATTTGAATATTTAAAAAATAAACCAATGTCACCAAAAAAAGAAAATTGGGATAGAGCATTGGAGTATTGGGGAAAACTTAAATCAGACAATGATGCAGAATTTGATAAAGAAGTAACAATTAATGGTAAAGAAATTATACCAATGGTAACTTGGGGAACATCACCTCAAGATGTAGTTACAATTGATGGCAAGGTACCAGATCCTCAAAATGAAAAAAATTTAGATAGGAAAAGTTCAATTGAAAGATCTATAAAATATATGGGATTACAGCCAAATACTTTAGTTAAAGATATCAAAATAGATAAAGTGTTTATAGGAAGCTGCACAAACGGAAGAATTGAAGATTTAAGAGAGGTAGCTAAAGTTGTTAAAGACAAAAAAATTGCTGATCATGTCAGTGCTATAGTTGTTCCAGGATCAGGACTCGTAAAAGAACAAGCAGAACAAGAGGGGTTAGACAAGATATTTAAAAAATCCGGCTTTGAATGGAGAGAACCAGGTTGTTCAATGTGTTTAGCTATGAATGCTGATAAACTAAAACCTGAAGAAAGATGTGCATCAACATCAAATAGAAATTTTGAGGGAAGACAAGGTAGAGGTGGAAGAACCCATTTAGTGAGTCCTGCAATGGCTGCAACAGCGGCAATTTCAGGTAATCTTGATGATGTTAGAAAGTTTATAAAATAAATGAAAAAATTTAGCACAGTAGAAAGTATTCCCGCATATTTGCCAATTGTAAATATTGATACTGATATGATTATTCCAAAACAATTTTTAAAAACAATAAAAAGAACTGGTTTAGGAAAAAATTTATTTTATGAGCTTAGATACGATAATAAAGGAAACATGATATCAGATTTTGTTTTAAACAAAGAGCCGTATAAAAATTCAAAAATCTTAATAGCAGGAAAAAATTTTGGCTGTGGTTCTTCAAGAGAGCATGCTCCATGGGCACTTATAGATTTTGGTATAACATGTGTAATAAGCTCAAGTTATGCTGATATATTCTATAATAACTGTTTTAAAAATGGAATATTGCCAATAACTATTAACGATGATCAAGTTAAAGAGATTTCCGAATATGCAAATAGAAAAGAAAAAATATTTGTAAGTTTAAAAGATCAAAAAATTATTTTTGGTAATAAAGAAATCAGTTTTGAACTAGATGAGTTTAAAAAGAAATGTTTGATTGAAGGTCTAGACGATATCGCTTTGTCATTAGAAAAGTCTGAAAAAATATCTGAGTATGAAAATAAATTAAAGATTAAAAAACCCTGGATATTTAATGATTAAAGTCAAAAAGAGAAAAATATTACTTTTACCTGGAGACGGTATAGGGCCTGAAGTAGTTGCCGAGGTAAAGAAAATTATAGAATGGTTTAACAAAAATAAATCGTTAGATTTTGAAATTGATGAAGATTTAGTAGGAGGATCATCCTATGACAAAAATGGAACACCTATTACTGATGAAGTTTTTTATAAAGCTTTAGAATGTGAAGCAGTAATACTCGGAGCAGTTGGTGGACCAAAATGGGATAATTTAGATTTTTCTAAAAAACCTGAAAGGGCTTTGCTTAAATTAAGAAAAGAATTAAAACTTTTTGCAAATTTAAGACCTGCTATTTGTTTTAAACAACTAGTTAATGCCTCAAGTTTAAAACCTGAAATAGTATCTGGTCTAGATATTATGATTGTTAGAGAGCTAACTGGGGGAATTTATTTTGGTGAACCGCGAGGAATAAAACTAGTAGATAATGGTGAGAGAAAAGGGATTAATACCCATGTTTACACTAGTAATGAAATACAAAGAGTTGCAAAAGTTGCATTTGATCTTGCAAAAAAAAGAAATAATAAAGTTACATCTTGTGAAAAATCAAATGTAATGGAAGCTGGACAATTATGGAAAGAAGAAGTTCAGACTTTGCACGAAAAAGAATATAAAGAAGTAAAATTGGAACACATGCTAGCGGATAACTGTGCTATGCAATTATTGAGAAACCCAAAACAATTTGATGTTATAGTTACTGACAATTTATTTGGTGATATTTTATCAGATGAAGCCGCGATGCTTACTGGATCTCTTGGATTATTGCCCTCAGCATCTTTAGGGGCAAAAGACAAAAATGGAAATATTAGATCAATGTATGAGCCAGTACATGGATCAGCACCCGATATAGCAGGAAAGGGGCTTGCAAATCCAATAGCTACTATTTTAAGTTTTGCTATGGCTTTAAGATACTCTTTGAATTTAGATAAAGAAGCTGAGACATTAGAAAAATCAGTACAAAGTGTTTTGGATGATGGTCTTAGAACCAAAGATATTTTATCACAGGGAAAAAAAGAAGTATCCACAACCCAAATGGGAGATGCAATTATTTCAAAATTGAAATAATTAATTAATTATCCTAAGATACAAGAATGCCAACTTATACTGCACCTTTAGAAGATATGATGTTTCTTTATGAAAAACTAAGAAATAATAAAAACTATAATGAAATAGAAAAATACAAAGAAATCACAACTGAGCTAGTCAAAGATGTTTTGCAAGAGGCTGCAAAAATAAATCAAAATATTATTTTACCTTTAGCCAAGATTGGCGATGAGAATCCAACAATTTTAGAAAATGGTGTAGTTAGAACCCCACCAGGTTACAAGGAAGCCTATAAAAAATTTATAGAAGATGGCTGGCAATCTTTGTCATGTGACCCAAAATATGGCGGACAAGGGATGCCCAAAACGGTTAGCGCATTTTTTGATGAAATGTTATCTTCATCAAGTTTAGCATTTAAACTTTATACTGAATTAAGCATAGGAGCATACAATTGTATACACCATCATGCATCAGACTATATAAAAGATAAATTTTTACCAAAAATAGTTGAAGGAAAATGGAGTGGCACAATGTGTTTGACTGAGCCAGTATGTGGAACAGATTTAGGCTTATTAAAAACAAAAGCCACAGAACAGTCTGATGAAACTTTTAAATTAAGTGGACAAAAAATTTTTATTACTTCTGGGGATCACGATCTTACTGAAAATATTATTCATTTAGTTATTGCTAGAACTTCTGATGCTCCTCCTGGAACTAAAGGAATAAGTCTATTTTTGGTACCTAAATTTTTAGTTAATGATGATGGATCTATAGGTTCGAGAAATGGAGTATCTACAGGTTCTATAGAAAGTAAAATGGGAATAAAGGGATCAGCAACTTGTGTTTTAAATTTTGATAATGCTACTGGTTATATGATTGGTCCAAAAAACAAAGGATTAAACTCAATGTTTACCATGATGAATTTAGAAAGAATTGTTGTCGGAATCCAAGGACTAGGAATTTCTGAAACTGCTTACCAAAATTCATTAAGTTATTCAAAAGAAAGAAAACAAGGTAAAAGCAATAATAACAAATCAAACAATGGAGCAGATTTTATAATAGAACATGCCGATATTAGAAAATCACTCTTAAATATGAAATCAATTATAGAAGGTGAGAGAGCCTTATGTTTTTGGCTATCACAGCAAACTGAAGTAAGTCTTTACCATAAAGATGAAAAAACTAGACAGGAAGCTTCTGACCTTGTGTCTTTAATGACACCAGTTGTTAAATCTTTTTTTACTGACATGGGTATGGAAATTACTAGTGATGCTATGCAAATATTTGGAGGTTACGGATATACTAAAGATCAAGGAATAGAACAATTATATAGAGATAATAGAATCACCCCAATTTATGAAGGTACAAATTCTGTTCAAGCAATAGATCTAGTATTTAGAAAATTAGTAAACAAAAATGGAAGCATAATTGATAAATATATCTCGTTAATAAAAATAGAAACTTCAATTGATGAAGATAAAATCAAACCTTTTATTGAAAAACTTAATAAAAGTATAGAAACACTAACTAAATTTACTCAATGGATAAATGAAAAAATGAAAAATTCGAAAGATGATGTTAGTGCTGCCTGTAATGATTATTTAAAAGTACTAGGCTTAATAGCAATTGCCCACTCATGGATCAAAGTTTTAGAGGTTAGCTTTAAGGATTATGAAAAAAATAAAAAATTTTATGAAGAAAAAATTCAAACAGCAAACTTTTTCTTTAATAGAGTGCTTCCAAGAATAGAAAGCCATTATTTGACTGCAACTAGCGGAAGCAAGTATATTATGGATTTTAAATTTAACTAATATGAGCCATTACGATCAAAACTTAGACAAGAATAAAGCGAACTTTGTTCCGTTAACTCCACTTTCTTTTTTACAAAGAGCAAAAGATATTTATCCAAATTATGAAGCAATAATTTATGAAGATAGAAAATATACTTGGAGCGAAGTATATAAAAGATGTATTAAATTTGCTAGTGCATTGGAGAAGATTGGTATTCGTAAAGGAGATACGGTTTCTTTTTTAGCTTTTAATACTCCAGAAATTTTTGAAGCTCATTATTCTGTTCCTATGACTGGAGGGGTATTAAATACAATTAATATAAGATTAGATGCTAAAACTATTTCATACATTTTAGAACATAGTGAAGCCAAGGTATTGGTTGTGGATAGACAATTACATTCAGAAGTTAAAAAAGCATTAAGTACACTAAATAGAAAAATCACTGTTATAGATATAAATGATAAATTTGCAGATCAATCAAAATTAGAAAAAATTGGTGATTTAGAATATGAAGAATTTTTAAATACAGGTGATGAAAATTATCTATGGAAAATGCCGGAAGATGAATGGCAAGCCATTTCATTAAGTTACACTTCAGGAACAACAGGAAATCCAAAAGGAGTTGTTTATCACCATAGAGGATCATATTTAATGTCAACTGGAAGTGCAGCAGCTTGGAACATGCCTAACAGATTAAATTTTTTAACTGTTGTACCAATGTTTCATTGTAATGGCTGGTGTTATCCCTGGACTGTCCCAATGTTAAACGGAAGAACAATTTGTTTAAGAAATATAGATATAAAAAAAATTTTTGAATTAATAGACAAACACAATATAACTCACTTTGGTGGTGCACCAATTGTCTTAAATATGATTACAGGAGCACCCGAAAATGATCGTAAAAAACTAAAGAAAAAAGTTTATGTATTAACTGCTGGAGCTCCACCTCCTAGTATTATTTTTAAAAAAATGAAAAGTCTTGGTTTTGAAGTAATGCACGTTTATGGTTTAACTGAAACCTATGGACATGTAACACAATGCGCATGGAATGAAGCATGGAATAAATTAGAAGAGGAAAAACAAAATGAGATTAAAGCTAGACAAGGAGTAAGATATCCCAATACAGAAGGCGTAACAATTATGGACCCAGAAACCATGAAAGAAGTTCCTAGGGATGGCAAAACTATAGGAGAAATAATGATAAGAGGAAATGTAGTTATGAAAGGCTACTTTAAAGATAAGGATGCTACAGATAAAGCAATGAAAGGTGGATGGTTCCATACAGGTGATCTAGCGGTAATGTATCCAGATGGATATGTAAAAATTCAGGACAGATCTAAAGACATAATTATCTCTGGTGGTGAAAATATATCATCAATTGAAATAGAAAATACACTAGCCAAACACCCCTCAGTTTCGATAGCGGCAGTAGTAGCTAAACCAGATGAGAAATGGGGAGAAGTTCCGTGTGCATTTATTGAGTCTGTTAAAGACAAGCCAGTTACAGAAAAAGAATTAATTGATTTTTGTAAGGAAACTTTAGCTAAATTTAAAGTTCCAAAAAAAATAGAATTTTGTGAATTGCCAAAAACCTCAACAGGGAAAATCCAAAAATTTGAATTAAGAAAGAAGGCTAAGGAGCTAAGCTGATTTTAGACGTTAACGATAAAAGCGTGTTCGCCTCAACTGGTGGCATGGATTTTGATAAAAAAAAACCATCAATACTTTTGATGCACGGAAGTGGACTATCGCATATAGTTTGGTCACTGCATGAACAGTTTTATGCTTCTCAAGGTTTTAATGTATTATCTGTTGATATTCCTGGTCATGGCAATTCTGAAGGTCCATCACTTAAATCAATTGAAGAGATTTCAGACTGGATTAGATCACTAATGAGAACTCTTGATATTCTAAAAATCACTATAATTGGTCATTCACAAGGAAGTCTTGTTGGTATTGATTTTGCATCAAGATACCCTGATCTAATATCAAAATTAGTGCTAGTTGCTGGATCCTATAAAATGCCAGTGAACCAAGATCTAATTGATTTAGCTGAAGGGGGAGATGAAAAAGCAATTTTATTAATGATGAAATGGGGCTATGAAGGTTCGAAGGCTTTTATTGGAGGAAATCCTGTTAAAAAAATTATTAAATCATCGAGAGACATTATAGAAATTTTAGCTGTAGACTTAAATGCATGTAATAACTATAAGAATGGCGAAAAATCTTTAGAAAAAATTAATTGTTCAACACTATGTATTTTTGGAGATCTAGATAAAATGGTACCGGTTAAGGCAGGAACAAAAATGTCAGAGAGAATAAAAAACTCTGAAACAAAAATAATTTCTAATTGTGGGCATATGATAATTTTTGAAAAAGCTTTTGAAATGAGAAAAATTGTAAAAGATTTTTTAACAAAATAAGAAAATGAAAAATTATTTTATTGCAAAATCAAGAAGACTTAGAAGTACACCTTATACAGAGAGAATTGAAAACCAAGGTGTTACAGCATATTCAGTTTATAATCATATGCTATTACCAGCTTCATTCGGATCTTTAGAAGATTCTTATCATCATCTTAAAGAACATGTACAAGTCTGGGACGTTGCTGGCGAAAGACAGGTTGAAATTTCAGGAACAGATTCTGCAAAATTAGTTCAGTTAATGACTTGTAGAGATCTTTCAAAAGCGAAGGTAGGAAGATGTTATTACTGTCCAATAATAGATGATAAAGCAGGTTTAATAAATGACCCAGTAGTTTTAAAACTTGGTGAACAAAGATGGTGGATTTCTATTGCAGACTCAGATGTAATTTTATTCGCAAAAGGAATAGCAATTGGTCACAAATTTAATGTTAAAATATTTGAACCAAATGTAGATATATTAGCAGTACAGGGCCCTAAATCTTTTGCACTTATGGAAAAAATATTCGGAAAAAAAATTACAGAAATGAAATTTTTTGGCTTTGATTATTTTGAATTTGATGGAGCAAAACATTTAATTGCTAGATCAGGCTGGTCAAAACAAGGAGGTTATGAGATTTATGTTGAAAATACAAAATCAGGTCTTTCTTTATATGATAAATTATTTGAAGCTGGAAAAAATTTTAATGTTAAAGCTGGATGCCCAAATTTAATTGAGAGAATTGAAAGTGCTTTACTTTCATATGGCAATGATATGGATAATGATGATAATCCGCTTGAGTGTGGATTGGATAAATATGTTAATTTAGACACAGAGGTTAATTTTCTTGGAAAAGAAAAATTAAAAGAAGTTAGAAATAAAGGAATTAGTAGAAAGTTGATGGGAGTAATAATTGATGCAAAAGAAATAAATATATCAAAATCAATTGAACTTATTAATGAAAAAAATTTAAAGATAGGCGAGTTAAGATCGGGTACGTATTCACCACATTTTAAAAAAGTAATTGGTATTGCGATGTTGAATAAGCCTTATTTTGAAGTTTCTCAGACATTTAAAATATCAATAAATGATAATGTTTTTGAGGGAAAAGTTTGCGATTTACCTTTCATTTAGTATAACTAAATCATCATGAATATCGCAATAGTAGGTGCAACGGGAAATGTTGGAAGAAAGATAATAGAAGTTTTAGAAGATAAAAACTTTCCGATTTCTGAATTATATTTAATTGCCTCATCAAAAAGCTCAGGACAAAAAATTAATTTTAAGGGCAAAGAACATACTGTAATAGATTTAGAAAAATTCGAATTTTCAAAAGTAAAAATTGCTTTTTTTGCTGCAGGAAGTGTTGTAGCAGAAAAGTGGGCTCATAAAGCAGCTGAAAAAACAATAGTGATCGATAATTCAAAATTTTTTAGAAAAGATCCCGATATTCCTTTGATAGTACCTGAGGTGAATTCAAAAGAACTGAACCATGTTAAAAATAAAAATATAATCTCAAATGCAAATTGTTCGGTGATACCACTTGTTGTTGCACTAAAACCTTTGCATGATTTATATACAGTTAAGAGAATTGTTGTATCAACTTACCAATCTGTTTCTGGAGCAGGCAAAGCTCCAATGGATGAACTTTTGTCTCAGACTCAAGATTATTTTAATAATAAAAATTTACAATCTAAACATTTTACAAAACAAATAGCTTTTAATATTATTCCACATATTGATAGCTTTTTAGAAAATGGTTACACCAAAGAAGAACAAAAAACTTCTGATGAAGTTAAAAAAATTTTAGATAAAAAAATTAAAATTACTTCAACTTGCGTAAGAATACCCGTTCTTGTTTCACACTCTATAAGTGCCAATGTAGAATTTGATAAAAAATGTAATTTAGAAGAAATAAAAAATGTTTTATCCTCATCTCCAGGATGTAAGGTTGTTGATGAACATAAAGATGGAGGATACATGACGCCTGTTGAGGCAGAAAATAAATATGAAACATTTATTTCAAGAATTAGAAAAGATGATTCTCAATCTAATACTATAAACTTGTGGATTGTTTCTGATAATTTACTTAAAGGCGCTGCATTAAATGCAGTTGAAATTGCTGAAAGCTTAATTAAAAAAAATTTACATGAAAGATAAAAATCCTTTATCACCACATATACAAATTTATAATTGGCATATATCATCTTTAATTTCAATTTCTCACAGAATAATAGGAATTATAAATATAATAATTGTAACTCTAATTTGCTTTTGGGTAGCACTTTTAATTTTGGGAAGTTCAAATTATCAATTAGTGCAGAATTTTTTTGAAACCTATATTGGTAAATTTTTTATTGTCGGTACAGTTTGGTCTTTTTCTTTTCAAGCTTTATGCGAAATTAGACACTTATTTTGGGATTTAGGATATGGTTTTGAACTAAAAACTTCAAACATAACTGGCCTAGTAGTTATCTTTGGATCTTTTATTTTAACAATTTTAATTTTAGGAAAAAATATAATTTTATGATTAGTGCTACAAAAAAATGGATTTTTATAAAAGCAAGTTCAGCAATATTAGTTCCTTTAATATTGTGGTTTTTATTTAATCTAGTTTCGTTTTATGACAAATCCTATGAAGAAGTATTATTATTTTTTACTAGCCAACCAACAAAATTTATTTTTTCATTATTTATCATTTTCGCTTATTTTTATTCTGCATTAAGTATTAGTGAGGTTTTTGAAGATTATATTGAGAATGAAAAATTAAAAAATGTCGCAAACAAATTCCTATATTTGTCTGCTATAATAATTCCTGTATTAACATTATTTTTATTATTTAGATTGAGTTTATGAGTTCATATAAAATTAAAGAACACGAATATGATGTAGTCGTCCTCGGAGCTGGAGGTGCGGGTTTAAGAGCCGCAGTTGGCCTTAGTGAGGCTGGATTAAAAACTGCTTGTATATCAAAAGTTTTTCCTACTAGAAGCCATACTTCAGCAGCACAAGGCGGTATTTCTGCAGCCCTAGGCAATATGGGAGAAGATGACTGGAGATGGCATATGTATGATACTGTAAAAGGATCTGATTGGTTAGGTGACCAAGATAGCATAGAATATTTGTGCAAAGAAGCTCCGAGAGCAGTCTTAGAATTAGAGAGATATGGAGTTCCATTTAGTAGAACTGAGGATGGAAAAATTTATCAAAGACCTTTTGGTGGAATGACTAAAAATTATGGCAATGAAACTGTTCAAAGAACTTGTGCAGCCGCAGATAGAACTGGTCATGCAATATTACATACTATGTATGGTCAAGCATTAAAGCATAATACGGAATTTTTTATTGAATACTTTGCTTTAGATTTATTAATGAAAGATGGAGAGTGCAAAGGTTTAATTGCTTGGAATTTAAATGATGGAACAATTCATAGATTTAGGTCTCATATAACAATTATTGCAACTGGCGGATATGGAAAGACATATTACTCATCCACATCTGCTCATACTTGCACAGGTGATGGTAATGCTATGATTTTAAGAGCCGGTTTACCTTTGCAAGATATGGAATTTGTTCAATTTCATCCAACAGGAATTTATGGTCATGGTACATTAATATCTGAAGGTGTTAGAGGTGAAGGAGGTTATTTGTTAAATTCCAAAGGAGAAAGATTTATGGAGAGATATGCTCCTAAGGCTAAGGATCTTGCATCTAGAGATGTGGTAAGCAGATCAATAGCAGTTGAAATTAATGAAGGAAGAGGAGTTGGAAAAGAAAAAGATCATGTTCATCTTCATTTAGATCATTTAGATCCAGAAGTAATTGAGAAAAGACTTCCTGGAATTTCAGAATCTTCAAGATTATTCGCAAATGTTGATGTAACTAAGGAACCGATACCAGTGGTTCCCACAGTACATTATAACATGGGCGGCATTCCAACTAATTATAAAGCAGAAGTTATAACAGTTAATGGATCTGATAAAGTTGTGCCTGGACTTATGGCAATAGGTGAAGCAGCATGCGTTTCCGTTCATGGAGCTAACAGATTGGGTTCAAATTCATTAATTGATCTTGTAGTTTTTGGAAGAGCTGCAGCAAAAAGAGCTGCAGAACTAGTAAAACCAGGAACTCCACATGAGAAAATTTCAAATTCAGAAACAGACAAATGCTTAGACAGATTTGAAAAGTTAAGGAATGGCAATGGATCAAACAGAACAGCTGATTTGAGATTAGCTATGCAAAAAACTATGCAGTCGAAATGTGCAGTATTTAGAACTGAAAAAACTTTAAAAGAAGGAGTAAAAGAAATAAGAAAACCATATGAAGGAATGGATTCAATATCAGTAAAAGATAAATCTTTAATTTTTAATACCGATTTAGTTGAAACTTTAGAATTTGACAACTTAATAAGACAGGCAATAGTTACACTAGACTCTGCATACGAAAGAAAGGAAAGCAGAGGGGCCCATGCAAGAGAAGATCATCCCAAAAGAGATGATAATAACTTTATGAAGCATACATTGTCTTGGTGTAAAGGTAGTAAAACAAAAATTTCTTATAGAGATGTACATAGATCAACATTAACAAATGATGTACAATATTTTCCACCTCAAGAAAGAGTTTATTAATGGTGCAAATAAATTTACCTCAAAATTCTAAAATTCAAAAAGGCAAATATTATAAAGATAAAAGTGGTTCAAAAAATATTAGAAAAGTTAATATTTATAGATGGGATCCTTCGACAGGAGAAAATCCTCGAATAGACACCTATGAAGTTGATATGGATAATTGCCCTTCAAAAGTATTAGATCTACTAAATAAAATTAAAAATGAAATAGATTCAACTATTGCTTATAGAAGATCTTGTGCACACGGTGTTTGCGGATCATGTGCAATGAATATGGATGGAAAAAATGGGTTAGCGTGTACAAAACCTCATAACGAAATTAAAGGTGATATTAATATTTATCCTTTACCTCATTTAAAAGTTCAAAAAGATTTAATTGGAGATTTAAGCACATTATATAAACAATATGCATCTGTAGAGCCTTGGTTAAAAAATTCTAAAAATGATGATAGCAAAGAAAATTTTCAATCTGTCAAAGACAGATCGAAATTAGACGGTCTTTATGAATGCATAATGTGTGCCTGTTGTTCTACTGCATGCCCAAGCTATTGGTGGAATGGAGATAAATATCTTGGACCTGCAGTCTTGCTCCAAGCTTATAGATGGATAATTGATAGTAGAGATGAAGAAAGAAAAGAAAGATTAAAAAAAGTTGCAGATGAATTAAAACTTTATAGATGTCATACTATTATGAATTGTACAAATGCATGTCCAAAAGGACTAAATCCAGCAAAGGCAATTGCATCGATAAAGAAAATGCTTGCAACAAGCTAGCTACTTATATTAAATAATTTTTTCTATGAATTTAATTCAACATTTCATTAATGGCAAAATAATTGCAGGAAATTCAAAAAGAAAAGGAAAAGTATTTAACCCTGCTACAGGAGATCAAAAATCTGAAGTTAATTTAGGAACAAAATCAGATTTAAATGAAGCTGCAGAAATTGCAAAAAAAGCATTTGAAACATGGTCGCTAAAGCCACCAATACAAAGAGCAAGAATAATGTTCAAATTTAAAGAGTTAATAGAAAAAAATTCTGATGAACTTACAAAAATGATTGTTTCCGAACATGGAAAAGTCTATGAGGACGCAAAAGGTTCTTTGATTAGAGGATTGGAAGTAGTTGAGTTTGCATGTGGTATACCACAAGTTTTAAAAGGAGAGTTTACCGAAAATGTAGGAACAGATATTGATAGTTGGTCAATTAGACAACCACTAGGTGTTTGTGCAGGTATAACACCATTTAACTTTCCTGCTATGGTTCCAATGTGGATGTTTCCAATGGCAATAGCATGTGGAAATACTTTTATACTGAAACCATCAGAAAAAGATCCTTCATGCTCAATTAAGTTAGCAGAATTATTTAAAGAAGCAGGTTTACCAGATGGAGTTTTTAATGTTGTTAATGGAGACAAAGAGGTAGTAGATGCTATATTAGCAAATAAAGATATTCAGGCAGTTAGCTTTGTGGGATCTACCCCGATAGCAAAATACATTTATGAAAATGCTGCAAAAAATGAAAAAAGAGTACAAGCTCTTGGTGGAGCAAAGAATCATTGCGTTGTAATGCCAGATTGTGATTTAGATCAAGCAGTTAACGGATTAATGGGAGCTGCATATGGATCTGCTGGTGAAAGATGTATGGCCCAGTCAGTTGCTGTGGCCGTAGGAGATATTGCAGACAATTTAGTTAATCAATTATCCAAAAAAGTTGAAGCTCTAAAAATTGGACCAGGAATGGACATGAGTTCTGAAATGGGGCCATTAGTTACGAAAGAGCATTTAGAAAAGGTTAAGGGTTATGTAGATCTTGGAGTAAAAGAAGGAGCAAAATTAGTAGTAGATGGAAGAAAAATTAAATTACAAGGTTATGAAAATGGTTTTTATATTGGTGGATGCTTATTTGATAATGTAAAAAAAAATATGAGAATTTACAAAGAAGAGATATTTGGTCCTGTGCTCTCGGTAGTTAGAGTTAAAGATTTTGAAGAAGCTACAAAGCTTATTAATGATCATGAATTTGGAAATGGAACAAGTATTTATACAAGAGATGGTGACGTAGGTAGAACTTTTGCAAGCAAAATTAAAGTTGGCATGGTAGGTATTAACATACCTATACCTGTGCCAGTTGCCTTTCATAGTTTTGGGGGCTGGAAAAGATCGTTATTCGGAGATCAGCATATGCACGGAATAGAAGGTGTGAGATTTTACACTAAACTAAAAACAATAACTTCAAGATGGCCATCTGGAATAAGATCAAATCCTGAATTTGTTATGCCAACGATGAAGTAAAAAATATGTCGAAAAAAATATCATTAATTGGCGCTGGACAAATTGGTGGAACTTTAGCACATTTGATTGGTTTAAAAGAACTAGCAAATGAAGTTGTTCTATTTGATGTAGCAAGTGGTATCGCTAAAGGAAAAGCTTTAGATATTGCTCAATCTTCTTCAGTAGATGGTTTTAATGTTAAATTTTCAGGAACAGATAATTATCAAGATATTAAAAACTCTGACGTTATCATTATAACCGCAGGAGTTCCAAGAAAACCTGGGATGAGCAGAGACGATCTTTTAGGAATTAATTTAAAAATTATTAAACAGGTAGCAGAAGGTATAAAAAAAAATGCACCTAACGCTTTTGTAATATGTATTACAAATCCATTAGATGTTATGGTAATGGCATTTCAAAAATATTCAGGTCTTCCAGCAAATAAAGTAGTTGGAATGGCAGGAGTATTAGATAGTTCAAGATTTAAATTATTTTTATCACTTGAACTAAAAGTTCCAGTAAAAGAAATAGAAGCAATGGTTATGGGTGGTCACGGGGACACGATGGTTCCGCTGCCAAGATTTACAAAAGTTTCCGGCAAGCCATTATTAGATTTAGTAAAAGATGGTAGATTATCATTGGAAAGATTAGAGAAAATTAATCAAAGAACTAGAGATGGAGGCGCTGAGATTGTTAAATTTTTAGAAAAAGGTTCTGCATTTTATGCGCCAGCCGCTTCAGGAGTACAAATGGCAGAGGCTTATTTAAAAGATGAAAAAAAATTACTTCCTTGCGCAGTTTATCTAGGTGGTGAATATGGAGTGAAAGATATTTTTGCAGGCGTCCCGGTTGTAATTGGAAAAGATGGAGTGGAAAAAATAGAAGAAATAAGTTTAGATGAAAAGGAAAAAAGTCAATTTATGCATTCGATAGATGCAGTTAAAAAATTATGGCAAGCAGCCTCAGCTATTGATAAAGATCTTTTAAAATAATAATGAATATTCATGAGCACCAAGCTAAAGAAATTTTAAAAAAATACGGTGCAGTTGTACCAGATGGATTTTTTGCACTTTCAGTGAAAGAACTTATTGAAAAGGCAAAGTCTTTAAAGACTGAAAAATTAGTATTAAAAGCACAAATTCACGCAGGAGGAAGAGGAAAAGCTGGCGGTGTAAAAATATTAAATACGATAGAGGAACTAAGCAATGCAGCTAAAGAATTACTAGGTAAAAAATTAGTTACTCATCAAACAGGACCGCAAGGAAGAGTAGTTAAAAGACTTTATGTTGAGTCATCTTCTAAAATTGATAAAGAATTTTATCTTTCTTGCCTAGTTGATAGGGCAAGTTCAAAAATTGCATTTATTTCAAGTGATCAAGGCGGAATGGATATTGAAGAAGTTGCAAAAAATAATCCGGCAAAAATCATAACCACTAAAGTTAATTTAGAAGATCAAATATCAGATAAAGATTGTGATAAAATTGTTGGAATATTTAATCTAGGTAATAGTGAAAAAAAACAAACAGTAAATTTAATTAAATCTATATATAAAATGTTCATTGATACAGATGCTAATCTTGTTGAAATAAACCCATTGATTTTAACAAAAGATAAAAAAATTATGTGTTTAGACGCAAAAATGAATTTTGATGACAATGCATTATTTAGAAATCAAGAGATTTTAAATCTAAGAGACCTTAATGAAGAAGAGGAAACGGAGATAGAAGCAAGTAAACATGATTTATCCTATATAAAATTAGATGGTAGCATAGGATGTATGGTTAATGGTGCAGGCTTAGCAATGGCCACAATGGATATAATTAAACTTTATGGTGAAGAACCAGCAAATTTTTTGGATGTTGGTGGTGGCGCTTCCAAAGAAAAAGTTTCGGCAGCATTAAAAATAATTTTGTCAGATCAAAATGTTAAGGGAATTTTGATAAATATTTTTGGCGGTATAATGAGATGCGATGTTCTTGCCCAAGGAGTTGTAGATGCTGCAAATGAAATTAAAATTGAAGTTCCTTTAGTTGTAAGATTAGCAGGAACTAAATTTGAAGAAGGTAAAAAAATTTTAGATAATTCTGGTTTAAAGCTTATATCTGCATCAGATTTATCGGATGCAGCAAAGAAAGTAGTAGAAGCAATTAAATAAAATGTCAGTTTTAGTAAATAAGAATACTAGAGTGATTTGTCAGGGATTTACTGGATCTCATGGAACATTCCACTCTGAACAGGCCATTAAATATGGAACGAATCTAGTTGGAGGAGTAACTCCTAAAAAAGGAGGGCAAGTTCACTTAGAAAGACCAGTATTTAATTCTGTTAAAGAAGCAAAAGAAAAAACAGATGCGAATGCTACAATGATTTATGTACCTGCAAAATTTGCAGCTTCTGCGATTAATGAAGCTATAGATGCTTCTATTGAACTGATTGTTTGTATTACTGAGGGAATTCCAATTTTAGATATGTTAAAAGTTAAGAAAAAATTAAACAATTCTAATTCAAGATTAATTGGCCCTAATTGTCCTGGAATTATTACTCCTGATGAATGTAAAATTGGAATAATGCCTGGAAACATTCATAAAAAAGGATCAGTTGGTATAGTTTCTAGGTCAGGAACATTAACTTATGAAGCAGTAGCACAAACAACTGAAAATGGTTTGGGACAATCAACCTGTATTGGTATAGGGGGTGATCCAATTAATGGGACTAATTTTATTGATTGTTTAGATTTATTTTTAAATGATGAAGAGACCAAATCAATATTAATGATAGGTGAAATAGGTGGAACTGCGGAAGAAGAAGCTGCAGAATTTGTAAAAAATCATAGAATTAAAAAACCAATAGTTGGATTTATTGCTGGAATCACAGCTCCACCTGGAAGAAGAATGGGTCATGCAGGAGCTATTATTTCTGGAGGGAAAGGTGGTGCAGAGGACAAAATTAAAAGTATGCAGGATGCTGGTATTACAATAGCTAAATCACCTGCTGAAATTGGAAAAACTCTTTATAACAAATTGTCACTTTAAAATATCGCTTTCTAACACTATACTACAAAATTAAATTAATGAGTTCATCAATAAACTTAAAATACGAAAAAACTTCTTTTTTAAGCAAATCAAACAACGCTTTTATTGAAGAAATGTATGTAAGATTTATACAAAAAGATCCAAATTTACCAGAGGGATGGAAAAATTACTTTGAAACGCTAGATGATGATATTCAATCAGTAATTAAAGAAATTGAAGGACCGACGTGGAATCCTAAAAAAAACAAATTAAATATAAAAAAATTATCGATAAATAACATTCAAGATAAAAAAACTAGCCAAGATTCTGAAAGCTCCAAAAGTGAGTCAATAAAAGCAATTGCTTTAATCAGGGCGTATAGGATAAGAGGCCATTTAATTGCAAATCTGGATCCGCTTGGAATGATGGAAAGAAAATATTTACATGAGCTTCATCCAGAAGATCATGGATTTAAAAAAGAAGATTATAATAAAAAAATATTTTTAGGTTCTTATATGGATTCAGGGTATGCAACAATTAATGAAATACTTTCAAAGTTGAGAAAAGTTTATTGTTCGACGATAGGTGTAGAATATATGCATATTTCTGATCCAGACGAAAAAGTGTGGTTTAGAAATAGAATGGAAAAAGAGGAAAATTTACCTCAATTCACAGAAAATGGAAAAAAAGCAATATTAAATAAAATTATTCAGGCAGAAGGGTTCGAAAAATTTCTAGCAAAAAAATATGTCGGTACAAAGAGGTTTGGTTTAGATGGAGCAGAATCTTTAATTCCAGCCATGGAACAGATTATTAAAAGAGGAGGACAATTAGGAGTTAAGGAAATAAAAATTGGTATGCCTCATAGAGGTAGATTAAACGTTTTAGCCAATGTTTTGCAAAAATCATATAAAAGGATATTTAATGAGTTTGCTGGAGAATTTTCTAGTACTCCTGAAGAGTCCGCAGGAGATGTTAAATATCACTTGGGAGCATCATCAAATAGAGAATTTGACGGCAACTCTGTACATGTAAGCTTAACCGACAACCCTTCTCACTTAGAAGCTGTAGATCCAGTTGTTCTTGGACAAACAAGAGCAAAACAATTTTTTCATAACGATTTAAAAAGAAATAAAGTAATACCAATATTAATTCATGGTGATGCAGCATTTGCAGGTCAGGGCGTGGTTGCAGAATGTTTTGCAATGTCAGGTTTACCAGGACATAACACTGGAGGAACAATTCATATTATTGTTAATAATCAAATTGGATTCACAACGAGCCCAAGATTTGCAAGATCAAGTCCTTATCCTTCTGATTTAGGAAAAGTTGTTGATGCTCCGATTTTACACTGTAATGGCGACGATCCAGAATCGGCTATTCATTGTGCAAAAATTGCAATTGAATTTAGACAAAAATTTAACAAAGACGTTGTTATAGATATGATTTGTTATAGAAGATTTGGTCACAATGAAGGAGACGAACCATCATTTACTCAGCCATTAATGTATAAAAAAATCAGACAACACCCCACTACACTTAATGTTTATGGAAACAAGTTAGTTAAAGAAGGAACAATTAATGCAGAAGAATTTGAAAAAATGAAAAATGAATTTAAAAATCTTCTTGAAAATCAGTATAAAACTGCAAAAGACTACAAACCTAAGATAGAGTGGTACGAAGGTACTTGGTCAAGATATAAACCAGAGAAAGGAAAAGATAAAAGAGGAAAAAGTGGAGTAGAATTAAAAAAAATAGAAATTATTTCTGAAAAAATAAACATAATTCCTCAAAAAATTAATATTCACAAAACAATTTCTAAAATCATAGAATTAAGAAGACAATCGGTACTTAATAAAAAAGGCATAGATTGGTCAACTGCCGAGTCATTAGCATTCGGCACTCTACTTGCCGAAGGATATCCAGTTAGACTGGTTGGTCAAGACACTGGCAGAGGTACTTTTAGTCAAAGACATTCAGTTTTAAGAGATCAAATAGATAATTCAAGATATATACCATTAAATAATATTTCAAACGGACAAAAAAAATTTGAAGTAATAGATAGTTTTTTATCTGAATTAGCAGTATTGGGGTTTGAATATGGTTATAGTTTGGTCGAGCCAAGTACACTAACCATTTGGGAAGCACAATTTGGAGATTTTGCTAATGGAGCTCAAGTGATTATTGATCAATTTATTTCATCTGGAGAAAGAAAATGGTCTAGAGCTAGCGGACTTGTAATGCTTTTACCTCATGGATATGAAGGTCAGGGCCCAGAACATTCTTCTGCAAGATTGGAAAGATTTTTACAATTATGTGCACAAGATAATTTACAAGTAATGAATTGTACTACTCCAGCAAATTATTTTCATGCTTTAAGACGACAAATACATAGAGATTTTAGAAAGCCGCTGGTAATTATGACACCAAAATCCCTGTTAAGAAATAAACTTTGTATATCAAACTTGGAAGATTTTAGTAAAAAAAATTCTTTCCACAGAGTTCTTTGGGATCATGCAATTGATCCGAAAGAAAATAAATTTATAAAACTAAAAAAAAGTGAAAAAATTAGAAAAGTAATTTTGTG
>CACCYQ010000018.1 GCA_902550285.1 uncultured Pelagibacteraceae bacterium
TTTATTGAATGGATAGTATTTAAATCTTTATAGTCATATTTTGGATAAAATTTATTTAATACAAATTCTGGTGACAAAAAAGATATTGAAATAAATAAAAAAACTATAATTTCATACCATTTAAGTCTATTAAAAAACCATCTTTGAGTGGCAGCAGTAAATACTAATATTCCAATTAATGAAGTGACAATCACTAACAAACCATGCCAAATATTTTCAATCCCAATTAAAAGCAATTCATGATTGAATAAAAAAACAATCGGAAGAATTCCAGTTCTTAAGCTATACCAAAATGCTTGTACTCCTGTTTTAAGAGGATCTCCTCCAGAAATACCTGCTGCCGCATAGGATGCTAAACCTACAGGTGGAGTTACATCTGCCATTAACCCAAAATAAAATACAAACAAATGAACGGCTATTAATGGAAATATGAAGCCTGAAGCATTACCTACATCTACTAAAACCATGGACATTAATGATGCTACAACTACATAATTTGCTGTTGTTGGCAATCCCATGCCAAGCAATAGGCATAAAACCATAGTCAGTAATATTAAAATTATTACGTTATCTCTTGCAACTGACTCTATCACTATAATTAAATTTGTACTTAGTCCTGTAGAACCAACTGCTCCAACGATTACTCCTGCAGTTGCAATAGCAATACCAACTGCAACCATATTTATAGCGCCTTTCTCAAAACCAACGACTGTTTGATTAAACCAAATTTTAAATCCATCTTTAAAATTTGGTTCTTTTATTAGTTTATTTATTAAATTAACTAAAATTAATGCAATTGTTGCATAGAATATAGAATAAGAAGCAGTTAGCCTTAGAAAAACTAACAAATAAATTAATACAAAAATTGGTATTAAAAAGTGTAAACCAGCAAGAAAGGTTTTTTTTAATATTGGCACATCTTTTTCTTCCATTCCTTTAAGATTTAATTTTAAGGCTTCAAGATGAGAAATATAAAACAACGCTATATAAGATATTATTGCAGGTAAAAAAGCATGCTTAACAACTTCAAAATATGTAACTCCAATAAAACTTGCCATAACGAAAGCTGCAGCTCCCATAACCGGTGGCATTATTTGTCCATTAGATTGTAGATGACAAATTAGAAATACTAACGTCTTAGTTTTTTTTTGAATTTTTGCAAAACCTATAATTTCATCGTTTAATTTAGTTGGTGCTATAAATTTTATATCTAAAGATATAGTTACGCAGGGAATATTATCAGCAACTCTGTGGGCAGCTGTTCCTGCTCCAGCATCAATTATAGAAGCAATATATCCACCATGGGTAATTCCAGAGGCATTTAAATGAATTTCTTTAACAGTTGTTTTAAACTCATATTCAGTTTTTGAAATTTCTTTAAATAGAAGCCCACCATTATGTTTCATGAAACCTGGTTTGAGACTTAACTGTTCAAAATTTTCTGGCATATATTCTATACTAGCAAAGTAATTATAATTAATACTACAATTACTATTGCAAAGAAATAAAACACTGATTTTTGTAAAGATATTTTCATAGCAATTCTATATTTGGCGCGCCTGCTAGGAGTTGAACCCAGAACCTCCTGGTCCGTAGCCAAGCGCTCTATCCAATTGAGCTACAGGCGCAACATTGTCTTATATTATTACATCTTTTAATGTATTATACCATATTAGCAATTATTGTATTTATATGGGAAAAAATTCTAAAGATATAGTTTTCACATCAGTTTTGAGGACAGCAATAGGAAAGTTCAACGGCTCTTTAAAAGAATTTCAAGCGCATGAACTTGGAAAATTAGTAATTAAAAAAATTTTAGAGCAATCAAAAGTGAAAGCTAATGACATAGATGAAGTTATTATGGGCCAAGTTTTAACTGGTGGAACAGGACAAAATCCGGCAAGACAAGCCGCTATAGGAGCAGGGATACCAGAAAGCAAAACCGGTTTTGTGATCAATCAAGTTTGTGGCTCAGGTTTAAGATCTATAATTGCCGGATATCAATCAATTTTATCAGGCGATGCTAAAATTATTATCTCAGGAGGACAGGAAAGCATGAGCAATGCAAAAGAAGAACTAATGCTAAAGGATGGTTTAATTGATGCATATAATAATTATCATATGGGCATAACAGCAGAAAATGTTGCTGAAAAATGGAATATATCAAGAAAAGATCAAGATGCTTTTGCAGTATCTTCTCAATCAAAAGCACAAGATGCAATAAAAAATAAAAAATTTGTAGATGAAATAATCGAAAGTACATTGCTAGAGGATGAACACCCAAGAAAAGATATCACTCTAGAAGGACTATCAAAACTTAAACCAGCATTTAAAAAAGATGGAACAGTTACGCCAGGAAATTCATCTGGAATAAACGATGGTGCTGCAGCAGTATTGTTAATGGAACGTGAAGAAGCTGAAAAAAGAGGTTTGACTCCATTAGCAAAAATAATATCTTGGGCCACTTGTGGTGTAGATCCTGCATTAATGGGATCAGGTCCAATTCCAGCATCAAAAAAAGCATTAGATAAAGCAGGATGGAGCGTGAAGGATTTAGATTTAGTAGAATCCAATGAAGCTTTTGCTGCACAAAGTATTGCTGTAGTCAAAGAACTAAAAATTCCTCAAGAAATAGTAAATGTTAATGGAGGTGCAATTGCACTTGGCCATCCCATAGGCGCATCTGGTTCCAGGATAATAGTTACATTAATACATGAAATGATTAAAAGAAATTCAAAAAAAGGTTTGGCTACTTTATGCATTGGAGGAGGAATGGGAATCTCTATGTGCATTGAAAAAAATTAATTTTTTATGAAAAATAAACTTTTAGTTCCTGATATTGGAGATTTTGAAAAAGTAGAAATTATAGAAATTTTAGTCAAAACTGGAGATAACATTAAAAAAAATGACTCAGTAGTGACTTTAGAAAGTGACAAGTCTAGTGTTGAAGTTCCATCAATTTATGAAGGAATAGTCGAATCCGTTGATGTAAAGATAGGAGATAAAGTATCAAAAGGTGATTTACTTGTAACTTTAAGTGGTGAAAAAAAATCTGAAGATGCTTCAAAAAAAACTGTAGAAGAAAAGATACCTCCACATACTGAAAAAATAATCAAAGAAGCAGAGGATACTTTAGTTTTAAAAGAAGAAGTAAAAGAAAATGAGAAAAAAATAAAAAGAAAAGAAAAAATTGAGACTTCAGGAAAAGAAGATATTGATCCTACGGAGACAAAAGAATGGATAGAATCTCTTTCAGCAGTTTTAGAAAATGATGGAAAAAAAAGAGCTCAGTTTTTGATAAAGCAATTAATAGAGCATTCTTATAAAGAAGGTTCTGATTTAGTTTTATCGAGAAATACACCTTACATAAATACAATTTCTCCAGAAGAAGAAGTAAAATCTCCAGGCGATCAAAACATAGAAAGAAAAATTAGATCTTTAATTAGATGGAATGCAGCTGCAATGGTAGTAAGAGCAAATAAAAAAAATCCTGAACTTGGTGGTCACATAGGTACATTTGCATCTGCAGCTACTCTCTACGATGTTGGTATGAATCATTTTTGGAGAGCTAAAAACAACAAGTTTGGTGGAGATTTAATATATTTTCAGGGACATAGTGCACCGGGTATGTATGCAAGGGCATTTTTAGAAGGAAGACTAAGTGAAAAACAGCTAGATAGATTTAGACAAGAAGTAAACCCAGGAGGACTTTCATCATATCCACACCCGTGGCTGATGCCAGAATTTTGGCAGTTTCCAACTGTTTCAATGGGACTCGGTCCAATCATGTCAATTTATCAAGCACGATTTAATAAATATTTGATCAATAGAGGTTTACTAAAAGATGAAGAAAGAAAAATTTGGTGTTTTTTAGGTGATGGAGAAACTGACGAACCCGAATCTTTAGGAGCCATAGGTTTAGCAGCTAGAGAAAAGTTAGATAATTTAATTTTTGTTGTTAACTGTAATCTCCAAAGGCTGGATGGACCGGTAAGGGGTAATGGAAAAATAATTCAAGAATTGGAAGGAATATTTAGGGGAGCAGGATGGAATGTGATTAAAGTGATTTGGGGATCTTATTGGGATCAATTACTAGCAAAAGACAACACTGGATTATTAATAAAGAGAATGGGAGAAGCTGTTGATGGTGAATATCAAGCATTTAAAGCCAAAGGCGGTGCTTATGTAAGAGAAAAATTTTTTGGAAAATATCCAGAATTATTAGATATGGTTTCTCAGATGACAGATAAAGATATATGGAAATTAAATAGAGGAGGTCACGATCCTCATAAAGTTTATGCTGCATATAATTCTGCAATGCAAAATAAAGGTACCCCTACAGTTATACTTGCAAAAACAATTAAAGGATACGGAATGGGTAAATCAGGTGAAAGTATGAATACCACACATCAACAAAAAAAATTAGGAGAAGAAGATCTTTTATATTATAGAGATAGATTCGATTTGCCATTAACTGACGAACAAGTAAAAAATGTTGAATATTATAGACCTCCTCCAAATTCTGCAGAAATTAAATATTTAAAAGAATGTAGATTAAAATTAGGAGGTAATTTGCCTGAAAGAACATCTTTTGCAAAATCTATTAAAACTCCTCCAGTAGACATTTTTAGTGCTATGAAAGAATCAACTGGAAAAAAAGAAATGTCCACAACAATGATTTTAGTTAGAATGTTAACAAGTTTATTAAGAGATAAAAATGTAGCCCCTCGCTTAGTGCCAATTATACCAGATGAAGCACGTACATTTGGAATGGAAGGATTTTTTCAAAAAATTGGAATTTACGCTCACGAAGGTCAAAAATATGAACCCGTAGACTCAGAACAGTTAAGTTCTTATAGAGAAGACGTTAAGGGACAGGTGTTAGAAGAAGGCATTACGGAAGCAGGTGCAATGTCATCATGGATAGCAGCAGGAACTTCATATTCAAATCATGATATTTCAATGATCCCAATTTATATATTTTATTCGATGTTTGGATTTCAGAGAACAGGTGACTTTGCCTGGGCAGCTGGAGATAATCAAACTAGAGGTTTTTTAATAGGAGCAACAGCAGGAAGGACTACTCTTGCAGGAGAAGGTTTACAACATGGTGATGGACATAGTCATATAATGTCCTCCGTTATACCTAATTGTAAATCCTATGATCCAACTTTTGGATATGAATTAGCTACAATATTTAGAGAAGGGCTTAGAAGAATGTATGAAAAACAGGAAAATATTTTTTATTACATTACTACTATGAACGAAAACTACCCTCATCCATCAATGCCAAAAGATAAAAATGTTGAAAAAGGGATATTAAAAGGAATGTATTTATTTAAAGAATTTGAAAAATACAAGAAAACTAAAATTCAATTATTAGGTTCAGGTACAATATTAAGAGAAATGATTGCTGCAGCTGAAATTTTACAGAAAGATTATAAAATAGATAGCAATGTATGGAGTGTCACAAGTTTTAATGAACTTAGAAAAGAAGCTATAGAAGTAGAAAGATATAATCTTTTAAATCCAGATAAAAAACCAAAACAAAATTACATTGAAGAATGTTTATCTACAACAGAAGGTCCAGTAGTATCTGCCTCTGATTATATGAGGTTAAATTCTGATCAAATTAGACCCTTTGTAAGAAAAAGTTTTTACTCTTTTGGAACAGATGGATATGGTAGAAGTGATACAAGAAAAAACCTAAGAAAATTTTTTGAAGTAGATAAGGAACATATTGTTGCATATTCATTAAGTGTATTAGCCAAAGAACAATTAATACCATCTAAATATGCTGAAGATGCGATAAAAAAATATAATATTGATCCAGAAAAACCGATTCCTACAAAATTATAAAAAATGTCAGAAGATAAAAAAATATTTACCACTCCTAATGTAAGAAAATTTGCAAGGGAATTGGGAGCAAATATAAGCGAGATAAAAGGAACTCAAAGAAAAGGAAGAGTAAGTCATGAAGATGTAAAAAATTTTATAAATAATCAATTAAATGAAAATAAACAACCAAACAAATCAAAAATGGAGTTTAAACATTCAGAGTTTGGAGAAGTTGAAATAAAAGAAATACCAAGAGTAAAAAAAATAGCTGCTCCTCATCTTTTAAACTCTTGGCAGACTATTCCACATGTTACTCACCACGATGAGGCAGATGTTACAGAGCTTGAAGAATTCCGTGCATCACTTACCGATATAAATACAGGGGAAAAGAAAAAGATGTCACCTTTAGTTTTTATAATCAAATCTTTAGTAGCAACAATGAAAAAATACCCTAGTTTTAACTCGTCTATAGATGAAATCAATGAAGGAAAAATGACATTAAAAAAATACTTTCATATTGGTATTGCAGTTGATACTGAGCATGGATTAATGGTACCAAAAATTAGAGATGTAAATAAAAAAAATCTTAACCAAATATCTTTAGAGCTGAAAGAAGTAAGTGAAAAATGTCGAAAACTTAAAATTGATAAAAAAGAATTTTTTGGTGGATCAATAACAATAACTAGCTTGGGTGGAATAGGAGGATCATTTTTTACACCAATTATTAATTATCCGGAAGTAGCAATCTTGGGCGTTGGAAGAACTTATTATAAGCAAGTTTTAATTGATAATGAATTTCAAAAAAGAATTATGCTTCCATTGTCATTGTCCTATGATCACAGAATTATAGATGGAGCAGAAGCAGCTAGATTTTCTAATGAATTAAAAGATAATCTTGGAAAAAACTTTGCTTATAAATTAGCACTATAATTATGTCTAAGTCAGTTTCAATTATTAGTGCCCTTTTTTGCACATTAATCTGGGGAACAACCTTCATTGCGCAAGAAACAGGCATGGAAAAAATAGGACCATATACTTTTAATGCCGTAAGATTTTTTGTTGGCTTTATTGCTTTAATTCCATTTTACTTAATTTTAGAAAAAACTAATACCAAAAGAATAATTTCAAAAGACAAAAGAAAATTTATTTATCTTTCAGTATTGATTGGAATTTTTTTATTTTTAGCTTCGGTCTTTCAACAAGTAGCATTGATTTACACAGATGTTGCTAATGCTGCATTTGTTACAATATTTTATGTACCAATGGTACCAATAATTGTTTTTTTTCTTTTTAAAAAAACTATTCATTGGAGTGTTTGGCCTTCTGCAATGCTTTGTGTGATCGGTGGTTATTTATTAACTAATTTTCAAGATGCTACAATTAGATTAGGAGATTCCCTTGTTGTAGTAAGTGCTATTTTTTGGGCATTACATATAATATTTATTGGTAAAATTATTGAAGAGTTCAATACACCTATCTTAATTGGTTTAGTACAAACATTAGTTGTTTCGTCATGCTCTATAGTATTAAGTTTAATTTTTGAGGAATTTATAATATCTAATATTCTGTCTCACAAGGTACAGATTTTATATGCTGGAATTTTATCTGGAGGATTTGCTTTTGTTTTACAAATCTACGCGCAAAAAAATATTACACCCGCTCCTGCAGCAATAATTTTTTCGTTAGAAGGAGTCTTCGCTGCTATTGCAGCATGGATTATATTAAATCAAATATTAAGTTTTAATAATATTCTTGGATGCGCATTGATTTTATTTGGTGTTATATTTTCTCAATTATTACCCAATTTTGAAAACAAATTAAGAATATACAATAACAAATAATAATCCAGCTAAAATAATTCTATAGTAAACAAATATTTTTAAAGAAAATTTTTTTGTAAAAGCTAAAAAATATTTAATAGTTAGATAGGAGAAAAAAAAAGAAAGAAATACGGCAAATACTGTTAAAATGTTAAGTTGTAAATTTTGATTAATAATATCTTTTAGTCCTAATATACTTGCACCTGTGAGAGCAGGAATAGATAAGTAAAATGAAATTTTTGATGAGTCATATCTATTAAAATTTAAAAATCTCCCAGCAGTAATTACTATTCCAGATCTACTAACTCCAGGTATTAATGCAAGAATTTGAAATAACCCAATAACAAATATATTTTTAATGCTTAAGTTTTCATTAAATTTTTTTGTAATTTTAAAATTATCTGCAAAATATAAAAGTATTCCAAAAAATAGGGTAGACCAAGCTATTACTTCTATATTTCTCAAATAGTATATTAGACCACTAGTATACAATAGAAGTCCAATTACTATTATTGGAAGTGAACCAATTATTATTAGCAATGCTAAACTTTTATTATTAAAAAAATCTAATAGATCTTTTCTAAAAAAAACTATTATTGCTAATAGTGATCCAAGATGTAAACCTACATCTATTACTAAGGAGCTAGAGGAAAAATTGCTAAGCTCAGATATTAAAATTAAGTGTGCAGAAGAACTAACTGGAATAAATTCTGAAATTCCTTGAACAATTGATAAAATAAAAGTCTCAAAATAATTAGAAATCATTAGGATTGTTCCTTCCTAAAGAAATTAATATCAAAATAAAGCAATTACATGTTTGCATATTAGCAATGTTAGTACTGCAAAAAAGTAGCAAAATATAACGTTTTAGCAATATTTTGGTCAGTATGTATGACCTAAATTATCTTTAAGTAGCGATTTAATTGATATAACTCTAGCTCAATATGAAAGAAAAAATGCTAAAATTTGTTGAGCTAGATCAGCAATCTCCACATAAAAGATCTGTTAATGAAAGAACGGAGGATTTTGCTGAAATTTATAAGGAATTTATTAATAAAAAAGCCGAAGAACAATCTAGCAGATGTTCACAATGTGGAGTTCCATTTTGCCAAGTTCACTGTCCGTTAAGCAATAATATTCCAGATTGGTTAAAACTAACAGCAGAGGGAAGACTAGAAGAAGCTTACCATTTGTCTCAGAGCACTAATAATATGCCAGAAGTTTGTGGAAGAATATGCCCCCAAGATAGACTATGTGAAGGAAATTGTGTTATTGAACAATCAGGACACGGAACAGTTACAATTGGTTCAATAGAAAAATTTATTACAGAAAATGCATGGGAAAATGGGTGGATAAAACCACTAAAAATATCAAATAATAAAAATCAAAGTATAGGAATTATAGGAGCAGGCCCAGCAGGACTAGCCTGCGCTGAAGAGTTGAGAAAAAAAGGTTATCATATAACGATATATGATAGATATGATCGGCCTGGTGGACTTTTAATTTATGGGATACCCAATTTCAAATTAGAAAAATATGTAGTTGAAAGAAGAACAAATCTTTTAAAAGAGAGTGGAATTAAATTTGTTCAAAATATCGAAGTAGGAAAAAAAATAAAATTAACTGAACTAAGAAAAAAACATGATGCAATATTAATTGCTACAGGAGTATACAAAGCACGAGAAATTGATTTACCAGGGAGCGAATTAAAAAATATATTTCCAGCAATGGATTTTTTGACTGCTTCAAATAAAAAGGGCCTAGGAGATAAAGTTGAGCTATTTGATAACGGTACACTGAATGCGAAAGATAAAAATGTAGTAGTAATCGGAGGTGGAGATACTGCTATGGATTGTGTGAGAACATGCATAAGGCAAAATGCTAAATCAGTTAAATGCTTATATAGAAGAGACAGAAAAAATATGCCTGGCTCTGCAAGGGAGGTACATAATGCAGAAGACGAAGGAGTTAAGTTTTTATGGTTATCTAGTCCAAAAGAATTTATAGGAAAAAATTTTATAAAAAGTTTAATTGCAACTAAGATTAAACTAGGAGAACCCGATGATAGTGGAAGAAGAAAACCAATTGTTCAAAATGGATCTGAGTTTGAATTACAAGCAGATATGATTATAAAAGCACTTGGTTTTGATCCAGAAGAATTACCAAAATTATTTGATGAAGAAGAACTAAAAGTAACAAAATGGGGAACAATAAAAATTAATTTTGATACCTTAGAAACAAATATTCCCGGTGTGTTTGCTGCAGGCGATATAGTTCGTGGAGCTTCTTTAGTTGTGTGGGCTATAAAAGACGGAAGGGAAGCAGCAACATCAATAGATAAATATTTAGATAATAAAATAAAAAAAGAGCAAAAGGTTGCATGAAAAATTTAAGATTAAAAAATTTAAACCTACTGAAAAAAAACCATGTCTATTCTGAAAATCAAGAGCATGATGCATGTGGTGTGGGGCTGGTGGCTTCCACAGAGGGAAAAAAATCAAGAAAAGTTGTTGAGTATGGAATTAAAGCTTTAAAAGCTGTTTGGCACAGAGGAGCCGTTGATGCAGATGGCAAAACTGGAGATGGTGCAGGTCTACATATCGAAATTCCTTATGATTTTTTTGTAGAAAAAATAAAAACTAAAGGACACAAGCACGATGGTTCAGAAATATGTGTTGGTATGGTTTTTTTACCAAGAGATAATTTCAATGTACAAGAAACATGTAAAACTATTTTTGAAAAAGAACTTACTAGTTCAAATTTTAAAATTTATGGATGGAGACAAGTTCCAATAAATACAAAAGTTTTGGGCGAAAAGGCTAATAGTAATAGACCTGAAATTACTCAAGTCATATTTAAACCTAATGATAAAAATTTAACAGATATAGATTTAGAAAGAAAGTTATATGAGATTAGAAGAAAAATTGAAAATGAAGTAATTAAAAATAATTTAGATGGTTTTTATATCTGTTCTTTAAGTGCAAAATCGATAATTTATAAAGGCATGTTTTTAGCAGAAGCTTTGTCTGATTTTTATACTGATTTAAATGATCAACGATTTGTTTCTAGGTACGCAATATTTCATCAAAGATTTTCTACAAATACATTTCCAAGTTGGGATTTGGCACAGCCTTTTAGAGCAATAGCACACAATGGAGAAATAAATACTTTTAAAGGAAACTGCAATTGGATGAAAGTGCATGAAAATGAAGTGGAAAGCACATTATTTGAAAATATAGAAAATTTAAAACCAGTAATTCAACCAGGAGCGTCAGACTCGGCTGCTTTGGATAATGTCTTTGAATTATTAAATATCTCTGGACAACCTGCTCCTTTAGCAAAATTAATGTTAATTCCGGATGCATGGTCTAAAAAAAGTAAAATATTACCAAGAGACCATCAAAAACTATTTAATTTTTTAAATAGTACTATGGAACCATGGGATGGCCCTGCTGCAATAGCTGCCACAGATAATGAGTGGGCAATTGTTGCAAATGATAGAAATGGTCTTAGACCTCTAAGATATATCTTAACAAATGATAATTTATTATTTGCTGGTTCAGAGACAGGAATGATTGATTTAAACGAAAAAAAAATTATTTCAAAGGGAAGACTGGGACCAGGTGATATTTTAGGCGTTAGGATTAAAAAAGGAAATGTTTATACAAATAACCAAATTAAAGATTATCTAGCAAAGGAATATAAACATTTTAACAACCAAATTATAGATCTTGATAAAAAAATTAAAATTAATAAGGAAAAAATTATTTTTAGTGGATCTGAATTAAGAAAAAGACAGCATTCTTTCGGTTTAAGTATTGAAGATTTAGAACTAATTCTACATCCCATGGTCGAAGAAGCTAAAGAAGCAGTTGGCTCAATGGGAGATGATACTCCCCTTGCAGTCCTATCTGATTATTATAGGCCGCTATATCACTTTTTTAGACAAAATTTTAGTCAAGTTACTAATCCACCAATAGATTCGTTGAGAGAAAATAAAGTTATGAGTTTAAAAACAAGATTTGGAAATTTGGGAAATATTTTAAACTTTGATAAATTAACTAAAAATAACATATATGTTTTGGAAAGTCCTATTTTATCAAATTCACAATTTCAAAAATTTATTAATTTATTTGATAAAAAATCAAAAACGATTGATTGTACTTTTTCTTACAAAAAATCTCTTAAAGAAAGTTTAGATAATATTTTAGAAGAATCTTTAATTGCTGTAAGAGAAGGCGCAACACAACTGATTTTATCAGATAAAGCATTATCTGAAAAAAAGATAGCAATACCAATGCTTTTATGCGTAGGAGCAGTTAATAAGCATTTAATAAAAAATAAATTGAGAGGATATATTTCTATAAATGTGCAAACTGGAGATGCTTTAGATACTCACTCATTTGCTACTCTAATTGGAGTAGGGGCAACTACTGTAAATCCATATTTAGCTTTAGATAGTATATATCAACGTTACAAAAAAAATCTTTTTGGAAAATATAATTACGAAGAATGTATCGAAAGATACATTAAATCAGTAAATGCAGGCCTTTTAAAAATAATGTCTAAAATGGGAATATCTGTTTTGAGTTCTTATAGGGGTGGCTGTAATTTTGAATCACTTGGCTTAAGCAGAAGCATAGTTTCAAAATACTTCCATGGAATAACTTCAAAAATTTCTGGTATAGGATTAATTGGCATAGAAAAAAAAATAAAAAATATTCATAAAGATGCATTTTATGGAAATGATAGTGTATTGCCTATTGGAGGAATATATAAATATAGAAAAAAAGGAGAAACTCACCAATATCAAGGGAAATTAATTCACCTACTACAAAGTGCTGTAACAAATAATTCCATAGAACTTTACAAAAAATATGCAAAAGGTATTTATGATCTTCCACCAATAAACCTAAGAGATTTAATCGATTTTAGAAAGAGATATTTAAAAGCTTCAATAGATATTTCAAAAGTTGAACCTGTATCAGAAATTTTAAAAAGATTTGGAAGCGGAAGCATGTCACATGGCGCTTTGTCAAAAGAGGCCCATGAAACTTTAGCTATAGGAATGAACAGAATAAAAGGAGCATCTTGCAGTGGTGAAGGTGGTGAAGATGAAAAAAGATTTAATTTGATGCCAAACAAAGATACCTCAAACTCAAGAGTAAAACAAATTGCCTCAGCTAGATTTGGTGTAACAATCAATTATTTAAATAATTGTAATGAAATAGAAATTAAAATAGCCCAAGGAGCTAAACCTGGAGAAGGAGGTCAGTTGCCCGGTTTTAAAGTTACCAATGAGATTGCCAGACTTCGACATTCCACTCCTGGAGTTACATTAATATCTCCTCCACCTCATCATGATATATATTCAATAGAAGATTTAGCTCAATTAATTTATGATTTAAAACAAGTTAATCCTAATGCAAGAGTAGGAGTTAAATTGGTAGCTTCATCAGGCATTGGAACGATAGCAGCAGGAGTTGCAAAAGCTAAAGCTGATATAATACTTATATCAGGTCATAATGGTGGAACAGGAGCAACACCACAATCAAGCGTTAAGTATGTTGGAATACCATGGGAAATGGGATTAACAGAAGTAAATCAAGTACTAACATTAAACAACTTAAGGCATAGTGTTACATTAAGAACAGATGGAGGGATTAAGACAGGAAGAGATGTAGTTATTGCTGCAATGATGGGTGCAGAAGAATATGGAGTTGCAACAACTGCACTAGTAGCCATGGGTTGCATCATGGTGAGACAGTGCCATTCAAACACTTGTCCAGTTGGAGTGTGTACTCAGGATGAAAAACTAAGAGAAAAATTTAGCGGCACACCTGATAAAGTTGTAAATTTATTCAACTTTATTGCTGAAGAAGTAAGAGAAATATTAGCAAACTTAGGTTTTAAATCATTAAATGAAATAATTGGTAGAACGGATTTATTAAAACAAGTAAGTACTGGTTCATCCAATTTAGATGATTTAGATCTACATCCTTTGTTTATATTGCCCGACCCAGGAGAAAATAAAAGATTTTGTGAAAAAAAAGAGATTAATAAAGTACCAGACACGTTAGATCAAAAAATATTTCCAGAAATTGAAAATCAAATAGATAAAAATAAATTAATTGAAAAAGAATTTATTATTAAAAATACAAATAGAGCCGTTGGAACAAGGATATCTTATCAATTGTTTAAGAAATATGGATACAAAAAATTAGAGGAAAATTTTTTGACATTAAAATTTAAAGGTTCTGCAGGACAATCATTTGGAGCGTTTGCGATTAAAGGTTTAAAACTAAATTTAAGAGGTGACGCTAATGATTATGTAGGAAAAGGTCTATCAGGGGCAACAATTTCTATAAAGCAACAAGAAGATAGTAATTTAATTTCAAACGAAAACACAATAATAGGAAATACAGTTCTATACGGCGCAACCTCTGGATATTTATTTGCATCAGGTCAAGCTGGCGAAAGATTTGCAGTGAGAAATTCTGGAGCTACTGCAGTTATTGAAGGATGTGGATCAAACGGATGTGAATATATGACAGGAGGCAGTGTAGTTATTTTGGGTGATGTAGGAGATAATTTTGCAGCAGGGATGACTGGAGGCATGTCATTTGTTTATGATGTAAATAATAAATTAGAAAAAAAAATAAATACAGAAAGCGTTGTTTTTGAAAAAGTAGAAACCAACTATTGGAAAGAATTTTTAAAAAATTTAATTGAGAGACATTTTAAAGAAACAAATTCAAAGATATCAAAAAAAATATTAAACAATTTTAAAACAGAAATAAATAATTTTTATCAAGTTTGTCCAAAAGAAATGCTAGACAAATTAAAAAATCCGATTTCAGAAACAAAAAAAATTAATATAGCAAGTTAAACACTTTTAATAATTAAATTTAATTCATTTAGTAGTATTTTTATATTTTTTTTTGAAGATAAACTATGGTCGCCTTTTTTAATAATTCTTAATTTTTTTTTAGCATTTATAAAAATTTTTAGTGTTTTTTTAGAAAAATTAATTGGAACTGCTTCGTCTCTATCACCATGAATCATTGTTACAGGTATTTTTGTTCTAAATTTTTTTGAAAAAAAACTATTTTTTTTTCCATCTTTTATAAGTTGTAGTGAAATAGGATATTCATAATTATCTCTTTTAATAATACAAAGTTTGTTTTTGATAAGTTCTTTTTTTATTTTATTGTTAAACTTTTTCCACATAAGTCTTTCCAAAAATTCTGGAGCAGCTCCTATGCCAATAAATCCTTCAATCTGCTTGTTGTATTTTTTAAATTGATTTAATGCTATCCATGCACCCATACTTGAACCAATTATAATAAAATTTTTTTTTTTTATAATTTTTTTTATTGTCAAATGTGTATCTTTTGACCATGAACTAATATTTCCATTCTCAAATTTTCCATACGATTTTCCATGCCCCATGTATTCTAATGCCAAAAACCCAATTTTTTTTTTTTTACAAAATTTATAAAGTCCATGAGGTTTTTCCCCTTCAATATCAGATTTAAAACCGTGTAAAAAAAGTACGTATAATTTAGATTTTGTACTTAAAGACAAAATTCTTATTCTTTTTTTGTTGGAAATTTTTATATATTTAAAATTATGCATAAATTAATTTAATTATTTGATATTATAATATTTAACAAATGCCATCAAAAATAAATGTTTTGCAAGTTATACCTAAATTAGGCTATGGAGGAGCAGAAATAGGATGCTTTGATTTAGCACATTATTTAAATGAAAATGGATGTAGCTCATTTGTGGCTACTAGCGGTGGTTCACTAACTAAATATATAAATAATAAAAAAGTAAAATTAATTCGTTTACCTGTTCATAGTAAAAATCCTATTTTAATCTTAATTAACGCAATTATACTTACATTTATAATTCTTTTTTTTAACATAAACATTGTTCACGCTAGGAGTCGCGCCCCAGCATGGAGTTGTTTGATTGCTACAAAAATTACAAGAAGAAAATTTGTAACAACTTTTCATGGAACATATAATTTTAAAAGCAAAATAAAAAAATTTTATAATTCTGTAATGCTTAGATCTAATCTAACAATAGCAGGTTCTAATTTTATTTTTTCCCATATAAATAATAATTATCCTGATTATTTAAATGATAATAAAAAGTTCTTGGTTATTTTTAGGGGAATTAACACTGACTATTACAATTCTGAAAAAATTAAAACATCAGATAAAGATAAATTAATAAAAAAATGGAACTTAGATAAGTTTCAAAGAAAAATAATTTTAATGCCAGGAAGATTAACAGAATGGAAAGGACAAGAAATGTTTATTGAATCATTAAATCTTCTAAAAAAAAATGAGCCACATAAGCAATTTACGGCAATTATATTAGGCAGTGATCAAGGAAGAGATATTTATAAAAAAAAACTTACTCGATTGGTCGAACAATATAGACTTAACAAAGAAATAATATTTGTAGACAATTTTGAAATCATGCCGATAGCATATGAAATATCTGATATAGTGGTATCAGCATCTATTGAACCAGAAGCTTTTGGAAGAGTCGCGATAGAGGCACAATCTATGGGAAAGCCCATAATAGCAAGTAACATAGGAGGCTCAAGAGAAACAATAAAGGATGAAACAACAGGTTTTTTGTTTAATGCTGGGGATATTAAATCTTTGTCAGAAAAATTATCACATATCTTTGATTTAGATAGAAATACATTAAAATTAATGGGTAATGCGGGCAGAGAAAACGTAATAAAAAAATTTAATGTTGAAAAAATGTGTTTTTCTACATATTCAGAGTACAAAAAACTACTTAATTAAATGCCAAATATTACACTACCAGATGGAAAAAAAATAAAGTTTGATAAAAAAGTTAGTGGAATAGAAATTTCAGAAAAAATAAGTAAATCTTTATCTAAACAAGCTTTAGTAATGAGTGTAGATGGCAATTTAAAAGATTTAAGTTTCATTATAGAAAACGATTCAAAAGTAAAAATATTTACTTCAAAAGATGCTGAAGGGCTTGAGACCATAAGACATGATACGGCTCATATATTAGCTATGGCCGTTCAAGAACTATTTCCAGGAACTCAAGTTACAATTGGGCCTGTGATTGAAAATGGATTTTATTATGATTTTGCTAGAAAAGATCCTTTCACTGAAAATGATCTTAAAAAAATAGAAAATAAAATGAAAGAAATAGTTGAACGAGATGAATTAACTAGATTCGAAGTATGGGATAGAGATAAAGCAATTGAGCATTTTAAAAAAATTGGAGAGAATTACAAAGCTGAAATAATAAAAGATATTCCACACGGAGAGAAAATTTCTATATATTTTCATGGTAAATGGCATGATTTATGTAGAGGTCCTCATCTACTCTCAACAGCTAAAATAGGAAAATTTTTTAAATTAACAAAAGTTGCAGGTGCGTATTGGAGAGGTGATTCAAATAATGAAATGTTACAAAGAATTTATGGAACATCTTGGGCATCCCAAAAAGAACTTGATGACTATCTTAAAAGAATAGAAGAAGCTGAGAAAAGAGATCATAGAAAATTAGGTAAAGAAATGGACTTATTTCATTTTAGAGAAGAAAGTCCAGGAGCAGTATTTTGGCATAATAAAGGATGGGCACTTTTTCAAAAGCTTGTCAGTTATATGAGAGTGAAGCAAGAAAATGCTGAATATAAAGAAATAAATACTCCTGAAATATTAGATAGATCTTTATGGGAAAAATCAGGACACTGGGAAAAATTTGGAGAAAATATGTACACATCCACAACTCCGGATGAAAAAGTTTTTGCGATAAAACCAATGAATTGCCCGGGCTGCGTTCAAGTTTATAATCAAGGATTAAAAAGTTATAGAGACCTTCCATTAAAAATGTCAGAATTTGGTAAAGTGCATAGGTATGAACCATCTGGAGCGCTTCACGGGCTATTAAGAGTTAGAGCATTTACTCAAGATGATGCACATATATTCTGTACTGAAGATCAAATAACAGAAGAGTGTTTGAGTGTTACAAACTTGATATTAGAAATTTATAAAGATTTAGGATTTGAAAATGTAATTTTAAAATATTCTGATAGACCAGAAGTTAGAGTTGGTGAGGATAGCGTATGGGATAAGTCGGAGACAGCTTTATTAAAAGCTATCAAAGAATCTAAATTAGAATATAGCATTAACAAAGGCGAAGGAGCATTTTATGGACCTAAAATAGAATTTGTTTTAACAGACGCCATTGGAAGAGACTGGCAGTGTGGAACCTTACAAGTAGATTTAAATTTGCCTGGTAGACTTGGAGCTACATATGTAGATAAGGATGGCGGAAAAAAAGTTCCAGTAATGCTTCATCGTGCATTGTTTGGATCTCTTGAAAGGTTTATAGGAATTTTAATAGAGCACTATTCAGGAAAACTTCCATTTTGGATCTCACCTCTTCAAACAATGATAATTCCTGTTTCAGATGAATTTAACGATTATTCTAAATCAGTGAACAGTAAAATTAAAAGAGCTGGAATATCCAGTGATGTGGATTTAAAAAGTCATAATTTAAATTACAAAATAAGGGAACATTCTCTGTCAAAATTGCCAATATTATTAATTTGTGGAAAAAAAGAAGTTGACACTAACAGTGTAACTATTAGAAGATTGGACTCTAATAAACAAGAAAATATGCAACTAGAAAAATTTATTAAAGAATTTTCAATTCTTAACAAAGCTCCTTCCTTATAAGTGCAAGATTACAAAAAAAATTATTTTCAAAGAAGAACTAAGCCTAAGGGGCCTAGAACAAATAATAGAATAAACTCTCCAGAAGTTCAGGTCATATCAAGTGATGGAGATAATTTAGGTATAATTAAAACCAATGATGCTATTTCAAGAGCAAAAGAAGAAGGTTTGGATTTAATTGAAATTGCTCCAAATGCGAACCCACCAGTGTGTAAAATAATGGATATGGGTAAGTTTAAGTATGATCAACAAAAAAAAGCTAGTAAGGCAAAAAAAAATCAAAA
>CACCYQ010000019.1 GCA_902550285.1 uncultured Pelagibacteraceae bacterium
GCAAAAGAAACAGATAGTTTTGATTGTTATATAGAAGTACATGCGGGAGCTGGAGGTACGGAGAGTCAAGATTGGGCTGAAATGTTAAGACGTATGTACATGAAATGGGCAGGAAGTAAAAATTACAAATATACATTGATAAGTGAACATAAAGGAGAAGAAGCAGGAATTAAATCTTCCACAATAAAAATAATGGGAGATTATGCATTTGGTTTTTTAAAATCAGAATCAGGGATTCATAGATTGGTTAGAATTTCACCATTTGATTCAGGGGCAAGAAGACACACGAGTTTTGCAAGTGTCTGGGTTTATCCTGTTATTGAAAATAACATTAAAGTAGAAATATTGGAAAAAGATTTAAGAATTGACACATATAGATCTAGCGGAGCAGGAGGACAACATGTTAATACCACAGATAGCGCAGTTAGAATTACTCATATCCCAACAAAAATTGTTGTTCAGTGTCAAAACGAAAGATCGCAACACAAAAATAAAGAAACCTGTATTAACATGCTTAAGGCAAGGTTGTACGAATATGAAATTAAAAAGAAAGAAAAAAAAGAAAAGAATATTGAAGATTCAAAGTCTGATATAGGATGGGGTCACCAAATAAGATCTTACGTTCTGCACCCTTATAGAATGGTAAAAGATAACAGAACCAACTACGAAAGCTCTAGTCCCGAAAAAGTTTTAGATGGAGATTTAGACGAATTTTTAGAAAGCAACCTTTATAATACAAATGTTTAAAAAATTATTAATTTTTATAATTGCTATAGTATTAATATTATTTATTACAATAATTTATCTTAGTAAATTTGGACTAGAAACAAACAAAGCTAATTCATTAATTAAAGAGCAAGTAAAAAAATATCATAGAGATTTAGAACTAGATATTAAAAAAGTTAAAATATATTTAAAAATTGAAGATTTATTTGATCCTGAAATTAAAATACAAACAGACAACTCAATTATAAAATCAGGAGATGATCAAATAAAAATAGCAGGGATAACAACCTACGTTAATTTATTTTCATATTTCAGAGATAGCTTTACAATAGATAATTTAACAATAGTAACATCAAAAAACGAAATCAAAGATTTAATTTCTATCGCAGCAAAACATGAAAAACCAAAATTAATTATATTAAATAGCTTTATAAAGGAAGGGAGTTTTTGGATATCGGCAAAGATAAATTTTGATAAAGATGGAAATATAAAAAAAGATTCAACATTTACAGCAAACATAATAGATGCAAAAGTTAAACTTCCCAATAATACTTTTAAAAATATTAATTTTGTATTTGAAAAAGAAAAAAAAAATTATTTAAAAAATTCAAGTTTTATTTATAAAAATATTAAATTTAATTCAAATTTTATAGAGATTGAGGAATATAAAAATAATTTTATTTTTAAAGGAGATTTAAGTAATGGAACTTTAAATATAAGCTCAAAACTAATAAAAAATATATTTCCAGAAGAACTAAGTTTTATTGAAGATCAGGAATTTCAAATTAAAACTGAAAATGAATTTAAATTTAAATTAGATAAATACAAAATAAAAGATTTAAAAATTTCATCAAATATTAATCTTGAAAAATTAAATCTAAATTTAAAATCAAAACTAATTAGCAAATATATAAAAAATTATAAAAATTTATTAATATTAAATAACAATAAAATTTCTATCACTTATGAAAAAGATAAATTTAATATAGATGGTAAAAGTAACTATTCATTAGAAAACCTAAAGGACAATATAAGTTATCAAATTGTTAAAAATAAAAATGAATTTAATTTCAATATATCTGCTGACCTAGATAAAAGCGAATTGATTGTAGAATCTCTTTCTTACCAGAAAAAAAAAAATGATCCTGCTAATATTAAAACTGTTGGAAAGTACCAAAAAGATAAAAATTTAAAGTTTGAAAAAATTATTTTTAATAATGGCAAAAACTATCTTGAAATAAAAAATTTAAACTTAACTAAAGACTATAGGTTTAAAAACTTAGATAACGCAAATTTAGAATTTATAAATTTAAACAAAAAACAAAATCAAATAACTATAGAGAGAAATAAAAAAAATTATAACATTTCTGGTAAAGTATTTGACAGTAATAAATTGATTGATGAGTTATTAAAAAATCAAAATAAAAGTTCAATTTTTGATGATTTTAATTCTAAAATATCATTAAATATAAATAAAGCTTATATAGATAATCTGTACTTTTTTAAAAATTTAAAAGGAGAAGTAAAATTTTTAAATAATGAAATTTATACACTAAACATTTCGGCTTTAGTAAATGAAAGAAATTTTTCATATAAAATTAAAAATAATGATCAAAACAAAAAAATTACAACAATTTATTTGGATTTTCCTGAACCATTAGTAAAAAAATATAAATTTATAAAAGGTTTTAAAGAAGGAAGCTTAGATTATTATTCTGTTAAAGAGAACGACATAACTAAATCAGAATTAAAAATATACAATTTTAAACTTATGGAAATGCCCGCTCTTGCTAAAATTCTAACATTGTCTTCACTTCAGGGGATAGCAGATATAATGACTGGTGAAGGCATAAGGTTTGAAGAGTTTGATATGAAATTTACAAATAAAAAAAATATAATGGTGATTGATGAAATTTACGCTATAGGTCCGGCAATATCTATATTAATGTCAGGTTATATTGAAAATGAAAATCTCGTGAGTTTAAGAGGCACTCTGGTTCCAGCTACCACTATTAATAAATCTATAGCCAAGATACCTGTGCTTGGAGATATTTTAATTGGAAAAAAAACTGGAGAAGGTATCTTTGGTGTGAGTTTTAAGATAAAAGGCCCACCAAAAGAATTGAAAACAACAGTTAATCCTATCAAAACATTAACACCAAGATTTATAACAAGAACTTTAGAAAAAATAAAAAGAAATAATTAAATTAATTTTACTATAACATGTTTTTTTTTTCCAATAGACAGTTTTAAATTATTTTCACGATCAAAACTGTTAAAGGAAACTCTTAATTGTTCATTTTCAACTATTATATTATTTATTTTAATTCCTCTATTTTTTATCATTCTCCTGATCTCACTCTTTGAGTTAAGTAAATTTGAAGTAGCAACAAGGTCAATTATATTAATACCATTACTAAACTTTTCTTTTTTAATTTTAATTTTTGGCAAACTATCTCCAACTAATTTATTTTCAAAAGTTTTTTTGGCAGTTTGCTCTGCTTTTTTTGCAGAAATTTTACCGTGCAGCATTGTTGTGGCTTCATTAGCCAATAAAACTTTTAGCTGATTTATATCTTTATTCTTGAACTCATTTATTTTTATTATTTCTAAGTCAGTAAAAAATTTAAGAAACCTTATTACATCTCTATCGTCTGTATTCCTCCAAAATTGCCAATAATCATAAGATGATAAAAGTTTATTATCTAACCATATTGCACCTTTTTCAGTTTTTCCCATTTTTATTCCTGATGCTAAAGTAATTAAAGGCGTAGTTAATCCAAAAACATGTTTGTTAGAATGTCTTTTAATTAAATCAACTCCATTAACTATATTTCCCCATTGATCTGATCCACCTATCTGCAAAAAACAATTTTTAGTTTTGTTAAGCTCTAAAAAATCATAAGCCTGTAAAATCATATAATTAAACTCCATATAACTTAATGACTGTTCTCTTTCCAATCTTAATTTAACGCTATCAAAGCTTAGCATTTTATTTATAGTAAAATGTTTTCCAATATCTCTTAAAAATTTTATGTAATTTAATTTACCTAACCATTTATAATTATTTATAAATATTGGCTTAGTTTTTGAATTGTTAGTTTTTAAAAAAATTTTAAATACTTTTTGAATATTTTTTATATTTTTTTCAATTTCACTTTCAGATAAGATTTTTCTAGTTTCCTCTTTTCCAGAAGGATCACCAATACGGGTTGTTCCGCCTCCTAATAACACGATTGGTTGATGGCCATATTTTTGTAATAATCTTAAACACATTATTTGCATTAAACTACCAACATGCAGGCTAGGAGCAGTACAATCGAAACCTATATAGGCTCTTATTTTCTTTTTATTCATTAGCTGCTCTAAGCCTTCAAAATTAGTACATTGATTAAAATATTCTCTTTCTTTGAATTCAGCGAGGTACGATTTTTCCATATTTTTTAAAAAACAGTATAGAATCAATATACTTTATTTAATTTAATTAAAAAATATATATGAGCAAAAAGTTCTATAGTTTAGGCCTAATGAGCGGAACATCAATGGATGGTATTGATGCTTCAATTGTTCAATCAGATGGAAAAACCAATTATAAAGTAATTTTAGACAGGTACTTCAAATATTCTAAATCTCTTTATATTAGTATAGTGAATTTAAGAGACAAAATAAAAAATTTTAATGATCTTAAAAAAAATGAAAAAGAAATTAAAATAATTGAAAATAAAATAACTTTATTTCATGCAAATGTAGTTAATAAATTATTAAAAGGCATTAAATTAAAAATAAACTTAATTGGTTTTCATGGTCAAACTATCTTTCATGATTCGAAACGAAAAATTTCAAAGCAGCTAGGTGATGGAAACCTTTTAGCAAAAATTACAAAAAAAAATGTTGTTTATGATTTCAGACAAAATGATATAAAAAATGGAGGGGAAGGAGCTCCTTTAACACCAGTTTTTCACAAACTTTTGATAAAGAAATACAAACTAAAACCACCAACTTTAATTATGAATATAGGTGGAATAACAAATGTTACTTTGAGTAAACCTGAAAACAAAATAATCAGCTATGATATTGGACCTGGAAATTGTTTAATTGATAAATGGATACGCATTAACTCAAATAAAAGATATGATAAGTCAGGAAGTTTAGCAAAAAAAGGAACTATTAATAAAGGACGTCTTCAATATTTATTTAATTATTATAGCAAAATGGGACTCAAAAATCTTTATTCGTATGATACATCTGATTTTAATGAACAAATTAAATATTTAAAGGGCCTGTCTTTAAAAGATGGAGCGGCAACACTTAATGAATATACCGCAGAAATATTAAGAAAAAAAATTATTTCATCGAAAACACTTTTTTTTGTAAATATTATTTTATCTGGAGGTGGTAGAAAAAATAAATTTTTAATTAAAACTTTAGAAAAAAAAATTAAGTTTCCATTAAAATTAATAGATGAATATAAAATAAATGGAGACTTTATCGAGTCCCAGGCGTTTGCATATTTAGCTATTAGATCTTATCTTAACTTACCGATTTCATTTCCAGAAACTACAAATGTAATAAAACCCTGCACAGGAGGAGTGTTAGTAAAGTATAATTAATATATTGCTGTTTCCTTTTTAATATATTTGTTTAAACTACTCATTACCTGCTCTCCGTGTTTTGTAAAAAAATGGTTTGCTTCAGGAATAGCATCAAATTCTACTTTAATTCCTTTTTGAGAACTTAATCTTTTGTTTAGTTCATTTATATTTTCAACTGGCACCAGTTCATCTTTTTTTCCATAAATAATAGATCCAGATGTTGGACATGGTGATAAAAAAGAAAAGTCATAAACGTTTGGTTGTGGAGATAAAGCAACGAACCGATTTATTTCAGGTCTTCTCATTAGTAATTGCATAGCTATTAATGATCCAAAAGAAAAACCAGCTATCCAACATTGTGAATTATCAAAGTTTTCTCTTTCAAGCCAATCAAGAGCTGCAGCTGCATCTGCTAGTTCACCTTGTCCGTTATCAAATTCTCCATCACTTTTACCGACTCCACGAAAGTTAACTCTACAAACAGAAAATTGATTTTCTCTAAAGATTTTAAAAGTGTCCACAACAACTTTATTATTCATTGTTCCACCATACTGTGGGTGAGGATGAAGTATTAGTGCTATTGGAGATGTAGCTTTTGTACTTTTGTAATATTTTGCTTCTAACCTACCAGCAGGCCCAGGTATAAATATTTCTATTACTTTATTTTCCATTGTAATTGTTATTGATAATTAATATCAAAAAAAAGTTTCATTTTTTTATCAAAATCAAGCAGTAAATTGCAAGTTTTAATATTTTACATACTTGACTAAATTAGTCGGGTATATATATATAAGCCCGTAAAATGTGGGATTATGAAGCTAACTACTAAAGGAAGATATGCCGTAATGGCTCTTGCAGATCTTGCTAGATTTAACCTAGTGGGACCAGTTTCCTTAAGAGATATTTCTCTTAGACAAGGCATATCTATACTTTATTTAGAGCAAATTTTTTTAAAATTAAAAAAAAAAAATATTGTACATAGTGTAAGAGGTGCAAATGGCGGTTATAATTTGATAAAGGAACCGTCAAAAATTAAGTTAGCAGAAATATTTAATGCAGTAGATGAGAGAATAAAAACATTAAATTGTAACAAGCACTCAAAAAAAGGTTGTAATGGAAAATCTACCAAATGCATAACCCACAATCTTTGGGACGAACTAGAACTATATATTAACAATTTTTTTGAAAATAAGAAATTAAGCGACTTAATTAATCAACAAAAAGAAACGCTAATTTAAATGAGAGAAAAACAAATAGATAAATTAAAAGATTATAAATACGGATTTACTACAGATATTGAAAATATAAAAGCACCAAAAGGTTTGAATGAAGAAGTTATCAAATTTATATCTAAAGCAAAAAAAGAACCAAAATGGATGTTGGATTGGAGAATGAAGGCTTTTGAAAGATTAAAAAACTTAAAAGAACCAAATTGGCAAAAACCAAAATATCCAAAAATTGATTATCAAGATATTTATTATTATTCAGCACCCAAAGGGACAAGTGAAAAACCAAAAAATCTAGATGATCTTGATCCAAAAATTTTAGAAACTTATAAAAAACTGGGAATACCGCTACAAGAACAACAAAGATTAAATGGTATTGCAGTAGATGCAGTATTTGATTCAGTTTCTGTTGCTACGACATTTAAAGATAAACTAAATGAAGTGGGTGTAATTTTCTGTTCAATCTCTGAAGCAATACAAGAGCACCCTGAGCTTGTAAAAAAATATTTAGGATCTGTAATTCCATTAACTGACCATTATTTTGCAACATTAAATTCAGCAGTATTTACTGATGGTTCTTTTGTTTACATTCCAAAAGGTGTGAGATGTCCAATGGAGCTTTCAACATATTTCAGAATTAATGCTTCTCAAACAGGACAGTTTGAAAGAACTTTAATAATCGCAGATGAAGGAAGTTATGTAAGTTATCTTGAAGGATGTACTGCTCCTATGAGAGACGAAAATCAATTGCACGCAGCTAATGTTGAATTAATTGCATTAGATGATGCCGAAATTAAATATTCGACAGTACAAAATTGGTACCCTGGAGATGAAAATGGAAAAGGAGGGATATACAATTTTGTTACAAAAAGAGGTTTGTGTAAGGGTAAAAACTCAAAAATTTCATGGACGCAAGTAGAAACAGGATCAGCAATAACATGGAAATATCCAAGTTGCATTTTGAGAGGCGATAATTCAATTGGGGAGTTTTACTCTATTGCAATAACAAACAATTATCAAAAGGCTGATACAGGAACAAAAATGATTCACTTAGGAAAAAATACAAAGAGTAAAATTATTTCAAAAGGTATAAGCGCTGGTTTTTCTGATATGACATACAGAGGTTTAGTAGATATTTCATCTAAAGCAAAAAACTCAAGAAATTATACACAATGCGATTCTTTACTTATGGGTAATAAATGTGGAGCACATACAGTGCCTTATATTAAAAATAAAAACTCAGATTCAAATATAGCCCACGAAGCAACAACATCAAAAATAAGTGAAGAACAACTACATTATTGCCAACAAAGAGGACTGAACCAAGAAGAAGCTGTTGGCTTGATAGTAAATGGCTTTTGTAAAGAGGTTTTACAACAATTACCAATGGAATTTGCAGTAGAGGCACAAAAATTAGTAGGAATAAGTTTAGAAGGAAGCGTTGGTTAAATGCTTAAGATAAATAATTTAAATGCTAAAGTTGATAAAAAATCCATTTTAAAAGGATTTACATTAGAAATAAAACCTGGTGAAGTACATGCAATAATGGGTCCAAACGGATCGGGCAAAAGCACATTATCCAATATATTGTCTGGTAAAAAAGGGTATGATGTATCGGGAGAAGTTTTATTTGAAAATAAAGACTTATTTAAATTAGAAACTGAAGAAAGAGCACATAAGGGTATTTTTTTAGCTTTCCAATATCCACTTGAGATACCTGGGGTAAATACAAATATATTTTTAAAAACATCTTTAAATGCAATTAAAAAAGCAAGAGGAGAGAAAGAGCTTGATGCTATAGAATTTTTAAAACTGGTTAAAGAGAAAGCAAAAGAATTAAAATTTGATGAAGAAAAATTAAACAGACAATTAAATGTTGGTTTTTCTGGAGGAGAAAAAAAAAAGAATGAAATATTACAAATGTCTATTTTAAATCCTAAACTTTCTATTTTAGATGAGACAGATTCAGGTTTAGATATTGATGCACTTAGAACTGTAGCTGATGGAGTAAATTCATTAAGAAAAAAAAATAATTCTTTTTTAATAATAACTCATTATCAAAGATTGTTAGAATATATTAAACCAGATTTTGTTCATGTTTTAATGAATGGAAAAATAACTAAGTCAGGCGGACCTGAGTTAGCGATAGAACTTGAAAAGAAAGGATATGAAACCTTTAATTAAATGGAAGAACGATTAAAATCAGACTTTGAAAAAACTTTGAAAAATTTAAATTTTTCTAAAAAGGAAATTGAGACTAAACAAAACTATTTAAGTAGATTTTTAAAAGCTGGACTTCCTAATAGAAATCTCGAAAATTGGAAATTTTCTGACTTAAGTCAAATAATAAAAAAAAATATAGGAGAACTTAGTTTTTATAATGATTATTCTTCTTCAAATAAAGTTGATAGTTCAATATTTGTAGATGGATTAGAACATAATAAAATAGTTTTTATAAACGGAAGAGTAGAAAAAATCGATTTTCAATATGAAGAAAAAAACAAAATTGATATATTAGAAAATATTGAATTAAATGATAACTTTATAAATGTTAACTCTCTTGTAAATTTGAATAATGCATTTACTAACAAACATTTTAAAATTATTGTTAAAAATAATTATTATTTAAAAAAACCACTAATTGTATACCATTCAACAAGCAAAAAAATAAAATCAAAAAACATAAATATAAGATTAGATTTTTTATTAGAGAAAAACAGTTGTTTAAAAATTATTGATATATTTAGTGATAATTCCGAAAAAAATTTTGTAAATGTTTTTTATAATTTCGATTTACATAAAGATTCAATTTTAAAAAATTATAAAATAGATAAATTAGAAAATAATAATATAAAATATTCTTATAATAATATAGAGCAAGATACAAACAGTGTATCCGAAACTTTCATTCTTTCTACAGGTTCACACTTTTTGAAAAATGAGATAAATTGTAATTTAAACGGCAGATATTCATCTGCGTTTATAAATGGAATTTTTTCTCTTAAAGATAAAAATCATCATGAAATCAGAACTAACATTAATCATTTAATTGATAATACTAAAAGTTATCAATTAATTAAAAGTGTATCTGAAAATGATACTAAAGCTGTTTATCAAGGTAAAATTTTTGTAAATTCTGAGGCGCAAAAAACAGACGGATATCAGTTAAGCAAAGCAATACTTTTAGACGAAACAACAGAATTTAATGCTAAGCCGGAATTAGAAATTTATGCAGACGATGTTAAATGCTCTCATGGATCTGCTTCTGGAAGTTTAGATGATAATTCAATATTTTATTTGATGTCTAGAGGCCTAAACTATAAAGAAGCTAAAGAGCTTCTTATAAATGGATTTTTATTGGATGTAGTTGAAAAAATCACTGACACGGAAATAAAAAATTTAATAAAAAATACAATAGGTTTAAAAGAGTGAATATAAATAATATAAAAAAAGAATTTCCTATTTTTAATAACAAAGTTCAAAATAATGACCTTGTTTATTTGGATAGCGCAAATTCATCTCAAAAACCACAACTTGTTATAGATAGAATTTACGATTTTTACACAAAAGAGTTTTCAAACGTTGGAAGAAGTGTGCACTACCTTGCTGTTGCAGCTACAAATTTATACGAAAATACTAGAGTTTTAGTTCAAAAATACATAAATGCAAAAGATGCGAATGAAATTGTCTTCACTAAAGGAGCAACAGAAGCAATAAATTTAGTGGCAAATACCTTTGGTCAAAATTTTTTAAAAGAAGGTGATGAAATTTTGTTAACGGAACTTGAGCATCACTCAAATTATGTACCTTGGCACTATTTAAGAAAATTAAAAGGTGTAAATATTAAGTTTGCTGATGTAAATGAAAAAGGAGAAGTTACAATTGAGAGTATAGAAAAAAATATAACTAATAAAACAAAAATAATCGCAATAACTCACTTATCAAACGTAACAGGCGCAATATTGCCAATTAAAGAAATTACAAAACTAGCACATTCAAAAAATATTCCAGTTTTAATTGATGGTTGCCAAGGGGCACCACATCTGAAACTTGATATGCAAGATATAGATTGTGATTTTTATGCAATCTCTTGTCATAAAATGTATGGCCCTACAGGACTAGGTATTTTATATGCAAAAAAAAAATGGTTAGAAGAACTTCCTCCATATCAAGGTGGAGGTGGTATGATTAGAGAAGTTAAAAAGGAAGGTATTACTTATGGAGATTTACCAAATAAATATGAAGCAGGAACTATGGCTACAGCACAAGTAATTGCTTTTGGAGAGTCGATAAACTTTTTAAACAAAATTGGTATTAATAATATTGAAAAACATGAAAGTGAACTTATAAAATATGGTGAAGAAATACTCAGAAAAAATAATTCAGTAAAACTCATTGGCAATCCAAAGAATAAGGGTTCTGTATTATCTTTTACATTAGATGGAGTGCATCCTCATGATATTGCAACAATACTTGACGAAGATGGTGTAGCAATTAGAGCAGGACATCATTGTTGCCAAATTTTACATGACAAACTTGGTTTGTCAGCTACAGCTAGAGCCTCGCTTGGTGTATATAATGTTAAAGAAGATTTAGATAAGCTAAATGAATCTTTAAATAAATGTAAAAAAATATTTAATACTTAATGAATTTAAAAGAACTATATCAAGAAATTATTTTGGATCATGGAAAAAATCCTAGAAACTTAAGAAAAACAGATAATTTTAATAAAGATGCTAAAGGACACAACCCCCTATGTGGTGACAAAGTACACGTATATTTAAAATTAAATGAAAATAAAAAAGTGGAAGATATTTCTTTTGAAGGGGAGGGATGCGCAATATCTATGGCTTCTGCATCAATAATGACTGATTTGGTTAAAGGAAAAGAAGAAAAAGAAGTAAAAGAAATAGTAAGTGATTTTTTAAAAATGATTAAAGAAAAAGACGAAATTAAAACAAATCTTTTAAAGGATGATGAAAAAACTAAATTGATGTGTTTGTCAGGAGTTAAGCAATATCCGATGAGAGTTAAATGTGCAACATTATCTTGGCACACACTTACATCAGCTATAGATAGATCTCAAAATGAAATTAATACTGAAAATATGGATATATAATGAGCTTAAAAGATAAAATTATTGGAGAAATAAAAAAGATTTACGATCCTGAAATACCTGTGAATATTTATGAATTAGGCTTAATTTATGATATAGTTGTTCAAAAAGATAACAGTGTTAAAATTAAAATGACTTTAACAACACCCAATTGTCCAGTTGCTGAGAGCTTACCAAAAGAAGTAAAGGATACTGTTATGGAAATCACAGATGTAAAAAAAGTAGATTTAGATTTAGTTTGGGACCCACCTTGGGATAAATCTATGATGTCAGAAGCTGCTAAATTGGAGTTAAACCTATGAGCCAACAAATAATTAAACTAAGCGATAATGCAGCTAACCGAATAAAAGAAATTATGTCTAAAGCAGAGACAGATTCAATTGGAGTTAGAGTAGGAGTCAAATCAGGTGGATGTGCAGGAATGTCATATATAATGGAGTATGCAAAAAATATTAATCCAAATGATGAGGTTGTAGAAGACAAAGGGGTTAAAGTTTTTATCGACTCAAGTGCAATAATGTATCTACTTGGCACTGAAATGGACTATAAAAAAGAAGAATTTTCCTCAAATTTTGTCTTTAAAAATCCTAATGAAACTGAAAGATGTGGATGTGGAGAGTCCTTTAAGATATAATGAAAATACTATGAGAGATACAAAACATCTAGAGAAACATTCAAATAAACTTGCAGAAAGCAAGAAAGAAAAATCTTTATTTAGAAATCTTCGTAAAGAAGTTGAAGCTGGTGCTCATGGCACTTTAGATTACACTATTAAAGAAGGTGTAAATAAAAATAAGATTGCTGACGATAAAATATTAAAAAGTAAAAAATAGTTTAACAACTATAATACATTTCGAACTCAATTGGATGCGGAGTATGTTCGAAGTTGTGAATTTCTTCAAATTTCAGAGCAATATAAGCATCGATCTGATCATCAGTAAAAACGTTTCCTTGTTTTAAGAATGCTCTGTCTCTATCTAAGCTTTCTAAAGCCTCTCTAAGCGAACCACATACTGTTGGTACTTTTTTAACTTCATTTTCTGATAAAGCATACAAGTCCTTATCAAGTGATTTTCCAGGATTGATTTTATTTTTTACACCATCTAGACCAGCCATTAGCATAGCTGAAAAAGTTAAATATGGGTTTCCAGCAGCATCGGGAAATCTTATTTCACATCTTGCTCCATTTTTACTTAGAGTAATTGGAATTCTACAAGAAGCAGATCTATTTCTTGCTGAATAAGCAAGTAGTACTGGTGCTTCAAATCCAGGAATTAATCTTTTATAACTATTTGTTGTTGCATTAGAAAAAGCATTTATAGCCTTTGCATGTTTTAAAATCCCACCTATATAATGTAATGCAGTTTTAGAAAGTCCTGCATATTCATTTCCAGAAAACATTGGTGTTTTACCTTTCCATATTGATTGGTGAGTATGCATTCCAGAACCGTTGTCTCCCTTAACTGGTTTAGGCATAAATGTTGCGGTCTTTCCAAAAGAATGAGAGACCATTTGAACTACATACTTGTATAGCTGAACGTTATCTGCTTGATTAACTAAAGTATTATATAACATACCAAGTTCATGTTGGCTTGGAGCTACTTCGTGATGATGTTTTTCTACAGTAATACCTACTTCTCTTAATCCTTTTAAATATTCACTTCTCATATCTTGTGCACTATCTACAGGTGGAACAGGAAAGTACCCACCTTTGATTCCTGGTCTATGTCCCATGTTACCGTTCTCATATTTTTTTCCAGAATTGTAGGGACCTTCAGCACTATCAATTGCAAAACTTGTTTCATTCATATCATTTTTAATTCTTACATCATCAAATACAAAAAACTCTGGCTCAGGTCCAAAATAAGCTTTATCTCCAACTCCGGTTTTTTTTAAATATGCCTCTGCTTTTTTTGCAATTCCTCTTGGATCTCTTTCATAAGAGTCTTTTTTTACAGCATCAAAAATATCGCAGAATAATATTAAAGTATTATGTGAAGTATATGGATCTACAATTTGCCTATTTAAATCTGGTTTTAAAATCATATCTGACTCGTTTATTGCTTTCCATCCTGCAATAGAAGAACCATCAAAAAAAACTCCATCATTTAACATACCTTCATCAACTATTGTTGCATCCATTGTTAAATGTTGAAGCTTTCCTCTAGGGTCAGTGAACCTTAGATCGACATATTCTATGTCTTTATCCTTCATTAATTTTAGTACTTTACTTGAACTCATAATTTTAATTTCGATTCTTATTTACAACTTGATATCAAAAAAACCTTTAATAAAAAGATAAAATTGCAAGATATCAGCTATGCAATTAACTCATAAGTAGTATTGTTGATATAATATGAAAACGCAAAAATTCACATCACAAATCGTTACAGAATTTTCCAAAAAATCCATATTAAAGAAAGGGTCAATTGATAGTTGTAACTATAGAAAAGAAAAATGTTGTATTTACAAATGATGAATTTTCCCTTTAGAAATTAATATGCAAGATCTGTTGAACAAAGAACCAGTAAAAAGGGTTAGTAAAAGTTTAAAAGATTTTAATGCTAAATTAGAAGTAATAGTATTAGAAACTTCTGCTAGAACGGCAAAAGATGCTGCTGACAGCTTAAATACAGAAGTAGGATCTATTATTAAAAGTTTGTTTTTGCGTACAGAAAAATCATTCTTGTTATGCTTAGTTGCTGGTGATAAGAGATGCTCTCTCAATAAAATAAAAAAAATTTTGAATGAAAAAGATGTAAGTATGGGAAATGCAGATCAGGTAAAAGAAATCACAGGTTTTACAATTGGTGGAGTTTCTCCAATAGGACATATAAAACCCATTAAAATTTTTATTGACAAATCTTTATCTAGATTTCAAAACATTTATGGTGCAGCTGGTCACCCAAATTGTGTTTTTAAAATAAACTTCGAAAATCTCCAAAAAATTACAAATGGAGAAGTTAACGATATTGTAGAATGAATAGTCCAAAAACTTTTGATTATTTGTTACTCTCGATACTAGCATTGATTTGGGCATCTGCTTTTTTTAATATAAAAATAGCTACATATTCTTATGGACCTATAACCATAGCTTTCTTTAGAATTTTATTTGGAGCTATACCTGTAGTTTTTCTTTGCCTATACAAAAAAATTAAAATTGAAGCTTTTTCAAAAGATTGGTTTTGGTTTGCATCAATAGGGACAATTAATTTAGTAATTCCTTTTTTTTTGATCGCATATGGAGTTCAAAAAGTACAAAGTAATCTTGCTGCTATTTTAATGGCATCAACACCATTAAGTGCAACTATTCTTGCACATTTTTTTACAAAAAAAGAAAAAATCAATGTTACAAAAATAGTTGGTATTTTAGCAGGATTTTTTGGAATTGTTATGCTTTTTTCAGATAATATTTTAATTAATAATGAAAATTTTTTTTATGCTTTAATGATTTTATTTGGTTCTACATTTTATGTTATTGGTGGTCTACTAACTTTAAAAATTAGCAAGAAAAAAAATGAAAATGTTACAGCTTCAATATTAATTTGGGGATCGATAGTAATTTTTCCCATTACAATGATTATTGAGCAGCCTTGGAATTTAAGCCCTAGACTAGATTCAACTATATCCTTAATTTACCTTGGTATTTTTCCAACTGGAATAGCTTGGTTATTAAGATTTCAAATTTTAAAAAGAAATGGTTTAGTTTTTCAAGCACAGGTCGCATACTTAATACCAATATTTGGAGTTATCCTCGGCTACATATTCTTAAATGAAATAATTACAACTAAAGTTCTAATAGCTCTTATTGCGGTTATAGTAGGATTTTATTTTGTTAGAAGATCTATCAAAGAAAACCTTACTTCAGTGTAGATAGTTCTTTAATATGTGAAGAGTCAGTTTCACAACATCCACCTAAAATTGTTGCTCCATTTTTGATAATTTTTTTTGCAAATTCACAAAAAACCTTACCATTAATATCTTCTCTTTTTCCAAGTGTTAGATTTGGATTTTTTCCTATCTCATTAAATCCTGCTTTATTAAATCTGTGAACTGGCAGAGGTTCTACCACACTCCATAAATTTGCCTTAAAACCAAACGGTATTCTCAATTTTTTGAACTCATTAGATGTTTTTTCAATTATTTCCAGAGAAACACATGCTGCAATTACTCCTAACCATTTACTATTTTTATACTTATTTACAACTTCTGTTATTGTTTCATTAGATGGTAGTTTTCCATTTTTTTTAATATGAAGACCAACCAATAACGGTTTATTGAAATTTTTTATAACATTTGTTGCTATTTCTATTTCTCGACCACTAGAAATAACGTCTAAGTAAAAAAAATCGATATAAGGATTAATTACGCTTGCCTGATCGAAAAAATCTTTTTCAATTATATTTTTATCTCTCTTATCAACCTCGTATGTATCATTTTGCGCTGGAAGACTACCTCCAATTAACGTATTTTTTTTTGATAATTCTTTTGCCTTTGATGCAAGTTCACATGCTCTTTTATTAGCAAAATGAAATTGATCTGCAACTTGGTTTTGTTCCATTCTTACTCTTCTAGTAGTAAAAGTATTAGTCAAAATTACTTCTGCACCGGCTTTTATCGATGCTAAATGAGTATCAACTACTAATTTATTATATTTTTCGTCAATTAAAGAAGTTGCAGACCAAAGAGTTCCTTTAGAAATAAGACCTCTTGCAAGCAATTCTTGTCCCATACCTGAGTCTAAAATTCTTATTTTTTTGAAAAAATTTATATCCATAAAAATGAATTAATATTATATTTAATTTTTAATAAATTTTAATTATGAAAGTAAATATAGCACTTTTAACAGTAACCGACAGCAGAACTTTAAAGACAGATAAATCAGGCGCGATTTTAGTAAACAAAATAAATAAGGCTAAACATAATTTAGTTGATAGAAAAATCTGTAAAGATAATAAAAAAGATATAAAAAAAATATTAAAAAAATGGTTAAAGAAGAAAAAGATTGACGTCATCATTACAACTGGAGGAACAGGATTAACTGGCAGAGATATAACACCAGAAGCATTGGATGAAATTGCAGATAAACATATTCCGGGCTTCGGTGAAGTTTTTAGAACATTAAGTTTAAAAACTGTTGGCACGTCTTCAATTCAATCAAGAGCATGTGCGGTGCTTTCAAACGGTAAATATGTATTTGCATTACCTGGATCTTCAGGAGGTGTTAAAGATGCTTGGGATGGAATTTTAAAACATCAATTAAATATAAAAAATAAGCCCTGCAATTTCGTAGAATTATTTCCAAGATTAAAAGAAAAATAATAAATTATTTTTTTTGATACTTTTCTTTCCATTCAGAATATGACATGCCATAAATATGTTTTCTTGCATCATCATCTGATATTTTGATTCCCTTTTTTTCAGCTTCTTCTCTGTACCATTTTGACAAACAGTTTCTGCAAAAACCAGCTAAATTCATAAGATCAATATTTTGAACATCTTTTCTTTCTCTAAGATGTTTAATTAGTCTTTCAAATGCAGCAGAATTTAAATCTTCTTTTGTATTTCTTTCCATAATTTTATATATAATTTTAATGATCAATTTATCATGTTTTGCAATAATTTATACATAAAATTACTATAACTTGTAATGATACAATTATTTTCATTTTTTTTTATAGCTTCGATTTGCACAGTTCTAACTGGTAATTTTTTTTTAAATTTATTTTTAAATCAAAATAATAAATACGAATTTTCTTTTTCAGAAAAAGGTATGTACGGCCTGATTATTTTAAGTTTTATAAGCTTATTTATTAATTTTTTTTATAAAATAGATTATTTTATTGCTAGTGTATTATTTTTAATACCTGCAATTTTCATAATAATTAATTTAAAAAATATAAGTAAAAAATTTATAAAAAAAATAATAATTCATTCAATCATTATTTCATTAATAGCTTGCATATTTATTGCGTTTGATAATATCCAGCGACCAGATGGAGGAACATATCATTTACCATATA
>CACCYQ010000020.1 GCA_902550285.1 uncultured Pelagibacteraceae bacterium
ACATCTAGACAAGGTATTATTCTATTTTTAAGCATCTATTTCTTTCGCAAGTTCTTCTAATTTAATATCTCCATCATAAATAGCTTTACCAACTATTATACCTTCAATACTTTTATTATTTAATCCTTTTGCTTTTTTAATATCATCTATTGAAGAAACTCCACCAGATATAATTACTGGACAATTTGATATCTTTGCAACTTTTGTCGTTTCCTCAAAATTAGGACTTTGTTTGGTTCCATCTCGATTAATATCAGTATAAATTAATCTACTTGCGCCATAATCATTTACTTCCTTTAAAAAATCTAAAGTTAATTGATTAGAGTTTTCCTTCCAACCAGATACTGACAAATATCCATCTTTAGCATCTAAACCTAAGGCAATTTTGGTTGGAAACTTTTTACATGCCTCTTTTAAAAAGTTTCTATCTTTTATCGCAGCACTTCCTAAAATTACTTTTTCAACACCAATATCGGTATATTTTTGAATGCTCTCAAAGTTTCTAATTCCACCACCTATTTCTATTTTAAGATCAAATTTACTTACTATTTCTTGAATTATATCCAAATTAACAGTATCTCCAGTTAAAGCACCATCTAAATCAACTATGTGTAAATTTTTAAAACCATGGTCTTTATATTTGCTAGCTTGTTCAACTGGAGACATTTCATATTCAGTTTTATTATTAAAATCTCCTTTGACTAACCTTACACATTTTTTATCTTTAATATCTATCGCTGGAAATATTTTCATTTTTTCTTATTTTTAATTACTAAGTTATTATAAGCAAAACTTGTTGTACCCGTATCCCCAATCCTATAAATACCAATTTTGATATAAGGTTTACTTGGTCCATAAGGTCCATCTGTTTTTTTTTAAGATAATGGTACATCAATATGCTTGGCTATCATTTCATTATTTAAATAATAAAATACCGACAAAGTTTTTGTTTTTTTTTGATAATCAATACTTGCTTTAAAACGATATTTTTTTCCTGGCATTAAATAAGCAGTTTTTATTTTTTTACATTTCTCCGGCTTACATTCTCCCTTGGGGAACTTATATTTAATTTTCCAATCCATTCCTACACCAATCCAACTTGGTGGTGCCCCTTTGTTTCTCCCATCATGAATTTGAAAAACTGTTGATCTATATTGAGGTGCTCCCTCAGTTATAATGTCTGTTTCAAATATAGTTTTACCTTCTGGTAATCTATGGCTAATTTCTTGTCTCCCAGAATAATTGTATTTGTATGCGGGTTTTTTATCAGTAGGACAACTACCAATATCTCCTTTGTCTAATTTAAAAACAACATTTTCCAATTTAAATTCTTTTTTGCTGAACTTGGTAATGGGTTTTCCATTAACCACTAAAGATTCTTTGTCAACTATTCCACATGAGACTTTCCACTTATTTTTTATTTTCCATTCTTCAGAATATCCTTGAGAAAAATAAAAAAAAAAAAGATTTAAAAGTATTATTATTTTTTTCATTTTATTTTATAAATTAATAAAGTTATCTATTATTTTTAAGCCAAGATTATCACTTTTTTCTGGGTGAAATTGAGTTCCAAAGATATTTTCTTTTTCAACAGAACAAACAATGTTTGATGAATAATCTGTTAAAGATGAAATTACATTTTTATCTTCAGGAATAAATTCATAACTGTGTACGAAATACATGTGAGAATTATTTTCTATATCTTTTAAAATCTTGCTTTTTTTAACAATATTTATTTGGTTCCAGCCAATGTGAGGAAGCTTGTATTTTCCATTTTGATTATCAAGCTTCGATACTTTTCCAGAAATCCAGCCTAGTCCTTTTGTTTCTGTTTCTTCATAGCCAACGTCAGCAAACATTTGTAATCCAACACAAATTCCTAGAAGAGGTTTTTTGTTATCAATTGCAAACTCGTTTAAAGTATCAACTAAACCATTGATATTTTTTAAAGCATCAATACAACTCTTAAACGAACCTTGCCCCGGCAAAACTACTTTGTCACTAGATTTAATCTTATTTAAATCTGAAGTTACTTCTATATTTACTTTGTCTTTAGCAACTTCCTTAAAGGAGTTTATTACAGAGCTAATATTGCCCGATTTATAGTCAACTATTGTGACGTTCATTAAACTTATAAAGAACCTTTGGTAGAAGGAATTGTATTTTTATTCCTTGGATCCATTTCTAATGCAGCTCTTAATGACCTTGCTAAACCTTTAAAGCAAGATTCAATTATGTGGTGGCTGTTATCACCATAAATATTTTCAACATGTAAAGTAATTCCTGCTGCTTGTGAAAACGCTTGAAACCATTCCTTAAATAATTCTGTATCCATTTCTCCAAGCTTCTCTACTTTAAGCTTAACATTCCAAATTAAATAAGGTCTATTTGATACATCAAGTGCAACCCTTGTTAATGTTTCATCCATCGGAATTAATGCATGAGCATATCTTTTAATTCCTACAAATTTTTTAGATGCTTTCTTTAAACATTCTCCAATAGCTATTCCAGTATCTTCTGTTGTGTGATGAAGATCAATATGAGTGTCTCCTTTTGCTTTTATATTCATGTCTATAGATGAATGCTTTGATAATTGCTCAAGCATATGATTTAAAAAACCTATGCCTGTTTCAATTTTAAATTTACCTTTGCCATCAATATTTAAATCAACATTGATGCTGGTTTCTTTAGTTTTTCTACTTATTTTTGCTTTTCGCTTCATAATTTAAAAAGGGTATATATCTATTATTCAATTATGGCAATAATTCAAGGAATGGGCTTGAACTATAAGATTTAATATCCATTTATAGCTTATGACAACAATAGTATTAGTAAGAAAAAATAATGATTTAGTAGTCGCTAGTGATGGCCAAGTTAGCATGGGAAATACCGTAATAAAAAGCACTGCAAATAAAGTACGAAAGATTGAGAAAAGAAATGTGATAGCTGGATTTGCAGGATCTACAGCTGATGCTTTAACATTGTTTGAAAGGCTTGAGGCAAAATTAGAAAAACATGCTGGTAATTTAACTAGAGCATCTGTCGAACTTGCTAAAGACTGGAGAACAGATAAATATTTGAGAAGACTAGAAGCTTTAATGGCTGTTGGTGATAAAGAAAAAAGTTTTATAATTTCTGGTACTGGAGATGTTTTAGAACCTGAAGGGGATGTAATTGGAATTGGATCAGGAGGAAATTATGCGCTAGCTGCTGCAAAAGTATTAATGGAAACAGAAAATTCTGCAGAAGAAATTGCAAAAAAAGCTATTAAGGTTGCGTCAGAAATATGCGTATTTACAAACAATAATATTAATGTTCAAAAAATTTAATGGAAGAATCTAATATAAAAACTTTTGTTCCAAAAGAAGTTAAGACAAATAATTCAAAATCAACTCTTAACTCCCTTTCCCCAAGAGAAATAGTATCTGAATTGGATAGGTTTGTAGTTGGGCAAAATAAAGCAAAAAGGGCAGTTGCTATTGCGTTAAGAAATAGATGGAGAAGACAAGCTTTGGAAAGTGACATGAAAGATGAAGTTCTTCCAAAAAATATATTAATGATAGGTCCAACTGGAGTTGGTAAAACAGAAATATCTAGAAGACTTTCAAAATTGGCTGAAGCTCCATTTGTTAAAGTTGAAGCCACAAGATTTACAGAGGTTGGGTATGTAGGTAGAGATGTCGAACAAATTGTTAGAGATCTTCTTGAAATAGCAATTTCAATGGAAAAAGTTAAAAAAAGAAAAGAAGTTCATGCTCAGGCTCAAAAACTAGCGGAAGAAAGAGTTTTAGATGCAGTTGTTGGAAACAAAGCAAGTGTTGCAACTAGAGAAAGTTTTAGAAAAAGGTTGAGAAGTGGTGACTTAGATAATAATGAAATTGAAATTGCAATTCATGATGCTTCGCAAATGCCATCTTTTGAAATTCCTGGAATGCCAGGAGCAAATATAGGAATGATTAATATTTCAGACATGTTAGGAAAATCCGCAGGTCAAAAACCAAAAAAGAAAAAAATGACAGTAAAAGAATCTCATGAAATATTGATTAATGAAGAGTCAGATAAATTAATTGAACAAGATAAAATTATTAAGTCGGCAAAAAATTCTACAGAAAATAATGGTATAGTTTTTCTTGATGAAATTGACAAAATTTCAGGAAGAACTGATAGAGTTGGTGGAGACGTTTCAAGAGAAGGGGTTCAAAGAGATTTACTTCCTTTAATTGAAGGAACAACAGTAAGTACAAAATATGGAACAATTAAAACTGATCATATTTTATTTATTGCATCTGGGGCTTTTCAATTAGCCAAACCTTCTGATTTATTACCAGAATTGCAGGGCAGACTTCCAATAAGAGTAGAGTTGGATGCATTAAACAGTGAAGACTTTAAAAGAATATTAAAAGAACCAGATAATAGTTTAATAAAACAATACAAAGCTCTTCTTAAAACTGAAAATGTAACTCTTGAATTTAGTGAAGATGGTATTGATGCTATTGCAAATATTGCTTCTGAAATAAATTCAACAGTTGAAAATATAGGTGCCAGAAGACTTCATACAATAATTGAAAGAGTTTTGGATGAAATAAGTTTTACAGCAACTGATAGATCTGGTGAAAAGATAGTTATTGATTCTAATTATATCAAAAAAAATATTGGTGAATTGGTTAAAAACAATGATTTATCAAAATTTATACTTTAATTTTACTTAAGAATAATATCGAAACTGCCAGAAAAATTGTCTTTTACTTGATCAAAATCAATTTCACTAATAATTTTCATTAAATCAATATTAGATTGAATATAATTTGGAACGGAGTGCTTTAAAATAGATAAATCTTTAGATTTATATGGGTCATTTATATTTTTTGACCTAGATCCTTTACCAGTTATAACAATAATTTTTGATACTTTTTCTTTGGAACATTTTAAAATAAAATCATGAATTAAATTGTTAGCATCTTTCAGAGAATAACCATGTAAATCAATTATTTTCTTTTTAAATTCTTTATTTTTAAATTCTTTATAATCCTCTTTTGAAGTAAGTTTATCTTTACTATTAACAAAATTAAGCCAGTCTTTTTTGTCTTTTTGAGAAATTTTTTTTTTCAATTAAACTTGAGTTTCTTTTAAAAACCAGTTTGGATTACTTGATCTTGTGTCTCTACAAAATTTCCAAGTATCATGTACTTTTTTTATTTTTTCAGGGTTGCCCGAAACTATTTTTTTTTCTTTGTTTCTGACACATGAAATAATTTCACTAACAAAATCTACTGTTACTTCTAAAATGTTATTTGTTTCTTTGTGCTCTTTGATCTCTGCTGAGTTTATACCAATAAAAGTAGTGTCTGAAATTAAACCTTTTGTTTCTCTTTCTTTTATAGAATTTTTAAATTGATCGAATATTTTATTATCTAACAAAGATTTAATTTTTTTAAGATCTCCTTTTGCAAAATCAGTAATTATAGTTTCGTAGGCAATTTTTGCTCCATTTAAAAATTCTTTTTTTGCATTTTCATCAAAATTTTCTGCATTAATTTTTTTATCAACTGTTTTGGGAGGAGCTTCATGTGGAATGGATGTTGAAATATTTTCTTCGAATCCAGTTTTTCTTCCTAAAATTCCCCTTAATCTGAGAAAAATAAATCCAGCTATCATGGCTAGAAGTATGATATCAATGTATTCAAAACTATAATTCATATTGAAATAATATGTACTATAATGACTAATTTCAACCCGACAAATTGTAAATAAATGAACAAAATATTATTGTTAATTATAGGAATTCCACTTATTGAAATTTATTTATTTATAAAAATAGGATCAAAAATAGGAGCATTTAATACAATTTCTCTTATTTTAATTACGGCTGTTTTGGGAATTTATTACGCACGTTATGAGGGCCTAAATACACTTAAGTCAGGAATGTCCAGAATTATAAATAATAAATTACCACTATATGAAATATTATCGGGTGCAACTTTAGCATTCGCATCATTATTATTAATTTTTCCTGGTTTTGCTACTGATATAATGGGATTATTATTAATTTTTCCGCCTACTAGAAAGTTATTATTTAATTTTTTATCTAAAAAATTTCCTAAGGAAAATAAAAAAAAAGACTTTATAGAAGGAGATTTTGAAGATATTGACGACAATAAAAATTAAATATGGAAAAAAAATATACCGTTTTAGCAAAATTTATAAAAGATATGTCTGTTGAGACTAAGGACGCGCAGACTTATCTTTTTGTAAAAGAAAATATTAAAAATTATCATTTAAAAATTAGCATTAATTCAAAAGCTATAAAAAATAAAATGATTGAAATAGATACTGGTTTAAATTTTGAGGATAAACAAGGAAATGAATTTAGAACCAACTTTGAAATGATATATACTTCAATAATTAAATTAAATGAAAAGAATATTGATAAAGAAAAATTAGAAAAAATAATATTAATAGAAGTTCAGAATGAAATCTATTCTGATATGGAAAAATCTTTTTTAGACATGGTTCGAAATGCGGGTTATGACAATTTTACAATTGATAAAAAAATAAATTTTGAAACACTTTACGAAAATAGAACTAACTAAAATAATTTTTTTTTAAATTTTCTTTTATAAATTTTTTGTGTAATTGAATTTCTTCTTCAGAAGGAAGAATAATTTTATTTGAATGTTCTGTCTCTTGGTTAAAATTTTCATTATGTATAATATTTTCTTTATTATTAAAATTTAGTCTTGGCTCTTTTTGATCAATTAAATTTATATAAACTTTTGTTAATAATTCACAATCAATTAGAGCGGTATGTTTTGTTCTTCTAGAATTATCTATTCTAAATCTTTTACATAGTGCATCTAAACTGATACTTGACCCTGGGTATTTGTTTCTTGCTAATTCTAATGTGTCAATTACATTATCTTTTAAAATTGGTTTTTTTCCAATTAAATTTAATTCATTATTTATATGAGACATATCGAATTCAGCGTTGTGAATAATGAGTTTTTTTTCTTTGATAAACTCTAAAAAATCATCTGCAATTTCATTAAACTTTTTTTTGTTTGACAAAAAATTATCTGTATATCCATGAATTTCCAAAGCTTTTTCTGATACTTTTCTTTCGGGATTTAAATAGCAATGAAATTCTTTTTGTGTTGGAATTAAGTTTTCAATCTCAATACAACCTATCTCTACTATTCTATGTCCATCTTTAACAGCCAAACCTGTTGTCTCCGTATCAAGAACCACTTCTTTCATAATTTATTATTTTATTTTTTATCAATTTAACATTATTTACAATACTTTTTTTTTTAAAATTATTTTTAATTATATAATTTGATTTTTTTTTTTTAATTTCTAATGATAGTTGAAATTTTTTTAATTTTTTAAATATTTCTTCATTATAATTAGGTCTTTTTTTTAATCTTTTCAATATATCTTTTTTTTTAGCATCTACAAAAATTAAAATATATTTTTTTTTATTTAATTTATTTTCTAAAAGCAAAGGAATATCAAAAATAATAATTTTTCTTTTTTTATATTTTTTAATAAATTTCCTCATACCTGCTCTAACTAATGGGTGTACTATATCTGATATTTTTTTTATATTATTATCACTATTCAATATTGCTTTCCCAAGCTGTTTTTTATCAACAGGGAAAGAAGTTATATATTTTGGAATTTTTTTTTTTAACTTATTAAAACAAAATCTATTTTTTTTATAAATTTTATTAACTTCTAAATCAGCATTGAAAATTGGATATTTAAATTGTTTTGCTACAAAACTTTTACCAGATCCAATATCTCCTATAATGCCAATTTTAATCATTTAGTTAAAAGCTTTAAAGTTTCTTCATCTATCTTAGGCATTGTTTTGTGCCAAATTGTAAATGCTTGATGAGCTTGATAAACAAACATCATAGTCCCATTTTCAGCTATGTTTCCTTGTTCTTTGGCCTTTTTTAAAAACATTGTTTCTCTTGGATTATAAATCACATCATAATAAAATTTATTAGGTCCTGACTTTTGAAAATTTATATCTATTTCCTCATTTTTTTTAAGTCCAACACTTGTAGCATTAACAATCATGTCAAATTCTGGCACATCGCCCCAATTGACTACATCAATATAATCATAAATTTTTTTAAGGTTTTCGGCTTTACTTTTTGTTCTGTTGCATAACATAATTTGAGAGGCACTCATTTTTTTTAATCCTAAAATAATTGAAGGTGCAACTCCTCCCGCTCCTAAAATCAAAACTTTTTTATCTTTAACATCATATTTATGATATCTTAGACTAAGCTCAAACCCAGCAATATCAGTATTATGGCCTGTAATTTTGTTATCTTCTAAATAAATTGTATTTACTGATTGTGATACGTTTGCTTCTGAACTTAATTTTTCCAGGTATGGGATAACTGATTTCTTAAAAGGAACAGTAACGTTTACACCCGATATATGTCCCGTTTTAATTTGAGATATTATATTTTTTATTTCTTTTTCGTTAATTAATTTTTTATCATAAATAGCTTTTATTTTATTTTGAGTAATCCAATAGTTATGCAATGTTGGAGAAAGAGAATGTTCAATTGGATTTCCTATAACTAAATATTTTTTCATTAAAATTTTTCTACCGATGTTCTTAATTCAACCTCCCAGGCCCATGTACTTTTATTCTGTCTATAAAATTGAAGATATGTTTTTGCAATTTCATCTGGATTCATTGTTTGATAATTACCTTTTGACTCTTTACCTATTCCTCCATCAATAACAAAATGCGCAATATGAATACCTTTGGGATGGAGCTCTCTTGCTAGCGATTGCGCTAACCCCCTGAGTCCAAATTTGCCCATTGCAAATGCTGAAGAATTAGGAAATCCTTTAACACCTGCCGTAGCTCCAGTAAAAAATATACTCCCATTTTTTTTAGGTATCATTCTTTTTGCGGCTTCTCTAGCTACTAAAAAAGCTCCAAAACAAGTTATATTAATTGCTTTCTCTGTTTCCGCTGGATCTAATTCAACAATAGATCCTTTTTTGGGTCGCGCGGAAGCATTGTAAATAACTAAATTAGGTATTCCTACAATTTTATCCACTTTTGTAAAAAGCTTAGAAACACTTTCGTAACTACTAGAATCGCAATTAATAGTCTCTGCTTTAATTTCATTTTTTAAATCATTTAGTTTTTCAATATTTCTTGAGGCTAAAATAACCTTCATTTTTTCAGAAGCAAACAGGCGCGCTAGAGCAGCACTTAACCCTGGGCCCGAACCAATTATTAAAACAGATTCATTCATAATTTTTTAAATAATTTTTTATTTCTATAATTGGCAATCCCATAATTGTATTTTTATTTCCTTCAATTTTTAAAAATAAATTTTTTCCTTCGCCTTCAATTTGATAAACATTATAAGCATATAATGCTTCATCTTTTATTTTTTTTAAGTATGAGTTTAATTCCTCTAAAGACATTTTCTTCATAGTTAATGCTGCTTTGTCAGTATGATGCCATATCATAGAACCATTCTTAGACATACATGCCGAACTAATCAAATAATGTTTTTTTCCATTAAGTTTTTTTAATATTTCTAAAGCCTCTTTTCTGCTTGATGGTTTTGATATAATCTCACCATTTAAATCTATTACACTGTCAGCTCCTAATACAATTTCTTCGTTTTTTTTTTGACTTATTTTATTAGCTTTAAGTTCTGCTAAATTTTTTGAAATAATTTCAGGTGAAGCTTTTTGCTTTAACATGTTCAGCTTTACTGCTTCTTCATCTATGTTTGCCGGTTCTACAGTACAATTTATTCCATTTTCATTTAAAATTTTTTTTCTCACTTTGCTTTTGGATGCAAGAATAATGTTATGCATTTTTTTTTGTTATTTCATGAATTTTTATTACTGACGCAGCTGTTTCTTCTACAGATTTTCTTGTCACATCAATCATGGGCCATTTATATTTTTTAAATGTTTTTTTTGCTTCCTCTACTTCTTTAGTAATTTTATCTAAATTGGTATACTCGGTACTTTCCTTTTCCTTTATTGAGGCCATTCTATTTTTTCTTAAATCTATCAGCCTTTTTGGTTCAGTGGTTAATCCTACCACACAAATTTTACTTGGGTTGTCTTTTAAATATTTTGGCAAAGAATTTTCATTTATTAAAGGAATATTTGCAGTTTTATATCCTCTGTTAGCCAAATATATAGATGTTGGTGTTTTGCTTGTTCTACTAACGCCCAATAATACTATGTCTGAATTTTTTATATCATTTGTCATGTTTCCATCATCGTGGTTCATTGTAAATTGTATCGCTTCTACTCTTTCATAATACTCATCATTTAAAGCATGTTGCCCACTTGGAATGTGTGTTGCTTTTTGATGTAATATTTTTGAAAAATTTAATATTAAATCACCCAAAACACCAAAACAGGGCATGTTTTTCTTTTCCGACTCTAGAGTAAGGTGTTTTGCTAATTTATTTTCAACAACTGTATATAAAATAATAGAATTTTCTTTTTTTTTAGCTTCGTTTAAAATTTTATTTATTTGATTTTCTGTTCTTGTAAAAGAAAAATTATGAACTTCATATTTGAAATTTTTAAATTGTGCTTTTAGTGCCATAAATATTCTATCCAGGGTTTCACCCGTTGAATCTGAGATTAAATAAATATGATGTATAATTGTCATGTATATGATGTTTATAACTTATTAATAAATTTACTAAATATATTAAGGATTAATTTTTTAAATTTTTAATAAAATAACCTATATTTAACTAACAAAATTAAACATATGTAAAATTATTATACATATTTTGTAAATATTGAGGATTTTGTTAAAAAATACATAATTTACTATGTATTTAATTTAAAAAACACTGTTAGTAAGAGGTTGGTAAAATGTGACAATAAAATAATTTACGTTATTCACAAGATATACAAAGACTACTACAATATATAAGTAATATTATAAATGAGCCCAATAAAAGAATGTATAATAAATAAGAAAACCCAGAATACCCCTGTGTGGTTCATGAGACAGGCTGGAAGATATTTGCCTGAATTTCGTGAAATAAGAAAAAAAAATCAAGATTTTATTAAATTATGTTTGAATAAAAGTTTATCTTCAGAAATAACTCTTCAACCATTAAAAAGATTTGAATTAGATGCCGCAATAATTTTTTCTGATATTTTAATTTTACCTTATGGTTTAGGACAAAAAGTAGAATTTAAAAAAAATTTTGGTCCAATACTTAATGATGTTGATTTAAATATATATAATAAAATAAATGAAAAAAATTTTACAAAAAAATTAAATTCAGTATACGAATCTTTAAAATTAACTTCTAAAAATACTTTACTCAAAAATAAAGATTTAATTGGTTTTGTTGGAGCTCCATGGACTATTTTAGTTTATATGCTTAATAAACAATCACCAAAAAAAAAAATTTCTAGCAATCTAATTAATAATGATAATCTAATTAATGATTTATTAAAATTAATTAATAAATTTTTAAAAATTCATATAAAAAATCAAATTGAAAATGGTGCATCAGTAATTCAAATTTTTGATAGTTGGGCAGGACTTGTGGAAGAAAAAAAATTATCTAAATATATATATGATCCTACTTTAGACATTGTTGAGTATGTTAAAACTTTAAATACACCAGTTATATGTTTTCCTAGAAATATAAAAAATTATAAAGAATACGTAAGAATAGTTAAACCAGACGCATTAAATATTGATTATAACGTAGAACCAGAAAAAATAAGAGAAGAAGTGGATATAGTTGTTCAAGGGGGTTTAGATCCAAAATTTTTATTAGGCGACAAAGAAACTCTAAAAAAAGAAGCTTTAAAGTATTTAAATATATTTAAAGATCATCCTTATATCTTTAATTTAGGACATGGAGTTTTGCCAGAGACAGATCCTAACAGTATAGAATATTTGGTAAAGTTGGTTAAAAACTTTTAAATGAAAAAAGCTGTAATTTTGTTTAATTTAGGTGGTCCCGACAGCTTAAATTCCGTCGAACCTTTTTTATTTAATTTATTTAATGATCCAGCAATAATTAATCTACCTAATTTTTTAAGATACCCACTTGCAAAACTAATATCAAAAAAAAGAGCTCCAATTGCAAAAAAAATATATGAAGAAATTGGTGGCTCTTCCCCTATACTGAAATTAACAAAAGAACAAGCATTTGAATTAGAAAAATCTCTTAACCTTAACCAAAGAGAAACGAGCTATAAAACGTTTGTAGTAATGAGATGTTGGAAACCACGTGCCTCAGAAGTTATAAAGGATATTAAAAATTTTGAACCAAATGAAATAATATTATTGCCTCTTTATCCCCAATTTTCATACTCCACATCTGGTTCATCAATTAATGAATGGAAAGACATTTGTAAAAAAAACAAATATAACGTTAAAACAAACACAATATGTTGTTATCCAACTGAAGAAAATTTTATTAAAGCACACGTTGATGAATTAAGTAAAAAAATAGGTAAAAATAATAATGAAAAAATAATATTTTCAGCTCACGGATTACCAGAGAAAAATATTAAAAATGGCGATCCCTACCAATGGCAAATTGAAAGAACTGTTGAAGAAATAGTAAAAAAAATAAATATTAAAGATCTTGATTATATTTTAAGCTACCAAAGTAGAGTTGGCCCATTGAAATGGATAGGCCCCTCCACAGATGATGTTATAGTAGAAAATTCAAAAATAGGAAAAAGCATAATATTAGTCCCAATTGCTTTTGTTTCTGAGCATTCGGAAACTCTTGTAGAGCTAGATATTGAATATAAAAAGTTAGCAAAGGAAAATGGGTGCAAAAACTACGAAAGGGTCCCAGCTCTTGGAACTAATAAAGCTTTTATTGAAAGTTTATCAAATTTAATTTTAAATAAAGGTGAGCACAAACTTAAAAATGATCTTTATCCTCCAAAAATTCAGTGTCCAAATAAATTTAAAAAATGCCCATGTCAGATTTAAATTAAAATGAATACATATTTATTATTAAAATCTCTACATTTGATCGCAGTAATTGCTTGGATGGCAGGTTTATTATATTTACCAAGAATTTTTGTGTATCATGTGGAAAATTCAGAAAAAGAAGAAATAACTAAAATTTTTGAAACCATGGAAAAAAGATTATATTTTTACATAATGAGACCGGCAATGGTACTAACTTGGCTTTTTGGAATAATGTTAATTTACAATATTGGGCATGAAGTATTTTCATATTTGTGGATACAGGTTAAATTATTTTTAGTAATATTGCTTACAATATATCACGAATATTTAGGCAAATGTTTAAAAACGCTAAAATTAAGAACCAACAAAAGATCATCCAAATTCTTTAGGATAATTAACGAAATACCTACTGTTTTGCTTATATTTATAGTGTTTGTGATTATATTTAAGCCTTTATAGACTTGAAATTTAAAGTTTAGTATATATATTTAAGACATCTAAGATATTGAAACCCCCAAAAAAATGAACATTCAAGAATTAAAAAATAAAACTTCTGAAATATTAATTTCTGATGCGGAAAAACTTGGTATAGAAAATGCTAGTACATTAAGAAGGCAAGAAATTTTATTTTCAATACTTAAAAAATATGCCGAAAAAGGTGAAGAAATTACAGGAGTAGGAGTACTTCAATTATTGCAAGATGGATTTGGTTTTTTAAGAGCCATTGAATCAAATTATCTTCCTGGACCAGATGATATTTATGTTAGTCCAAATCAAATTAGAAAATTTGGATTAAGAACCGGAGACACAGTGGAAGGACCAGTTAGAGCACCAAAAGATGGAGAAAGATATTTTGCATTACTACAAGTAAGTAAAATTAATTACGAAGATCCACAAAAAATTAGACATAAAATTGCTTTTGATAATTTAACACCTCTATATCCCAATAAACAATTAATAATGGAAACAGAGACTTCTAAAGTTGAAAAAAAACCAGATTTAACTCCTAGACTAATTGATTTAGTGAGTCCAATAGGAAAAGGACAGAGATCACTAATAATATCACCACCAAAAGCCGGCAAAACCATGATATTACAAAGTATTGCAAACTCTATAACTGCCAACCATCCAGAATGCTATCTTATGGTTCTTTTAATTGATGAAAGACCAGAAGAAGTAACAGATATGCAAAGGACAGTTAAAGGAGAAGTAATTAGTTCAACATTTGATGAGCCTGCACAAAGACACGTAGCTGTTGCTGAAATGGTAATTGAAAAAGCAAAAAGATTAACGGAGCATAAAAAAGATGTTGTAATCCTTCTAGATTCAATAACAAGACTAGGTAGAGCATACAATGCAGTAGTACCAAGCTCAGGAAAAGTTTTAACAGGCGGCGTTGATGCTAATGCCTTACAAAGACCAAAGAGATTTTTTGGTGCAGCAAGAAATATAGAAGAAGGTGGATCTTTAACAATTATTGCTACTGCTTTAATTGATACAGGGAGTAGAATGGATGAAGTTATATTTGAAGAATTCAAAGGTACGGGAAATAGTGAATTAATATTAGATAGAAAAATTTCTGAAAAAAGAATATTCCCTGCTATTGATATTACAAAGTCTGGAACCAGAAGAGAAGAACTTCTTTTTGATAAAAATGATCTTGGAAAAATGAATATTCTAAGAAGAATAATTGCTCCAATGGGGGCAATGGATGCAGTAGATTTTATAAATTCAAAATTAAAATTAACAAAAAATAATGCTGAATTTTTTAATTCAATGAATAAAGGAAGTTAAATTCAATAATTAATAAGTTTTTTTAAGCCACTTAATTTTTCACCAAATTTTTCCCATTTTTTTATTGATGACTTATATAATGGACTACGAACCTGAGCCAAACTTGCAGTTGATACAGTTTTTTTGTTTTCATAAAATTTTAAATAATTCTCATTCCAATCCAGCTCACAAAAACTAACTAAATTTTTTATCTCCTTTTCGGGATTTTTAATTAGATTTTCATAATAAATATCATAAATTTCATTTTTGAATTTAACTTTCCAATAATCCATAATATCTAGATATAAGTTATAAAAATAAGCAATGTTTTTAAAATCGTTAGCGTAGTTCATTTTTATAGAAGAAAAAAAATTTTTATAATTTGACCAACAAATATCCATCGCATCTCTTTTGCAGTGAATTATTTTTGAATTTGGGATAATTTTTTTAATTAATCCTATCCATTTAAAATTAAAAGGAGCCTTATCAATAAAAATATTTTTTTTAACTTCAAAAGACGATAGCTTTTGAAAATATTCATTGCTAAGTTTAACAAATTTTTCTTCATCAATTTCTTTTAGTGAATTAAAATTCAACTTAATTTTATTATTAAAAAATAAATTTTCAGCAAGATTACCTATAAAAGGTAATTCTCCCGCTCCATAAACATTTTTATTTGAAGATAAAATTTGTTCAATTAAACTTGTTCCTGACCTCGGCATTCCAACTATAAAAATTATTATTTTATCAGAGTTATAATCTTTACTAATTGTATTAAAATCATCTTTAAAAATTATTTTGATATTTTCAAATATTTTTTTTTCATTCGAGGAATTAAAATTTATTATTTCACTGTTTAAATCATTTGCTTTTTTTAAATGTAAAAATGATTTTTCATAATTGCTAATATCTTCATATGCTTTACCAAGACTATAGTTTAACAACATTAAGTCAGTTTTATTTAAATCGTTAATTAATTTTTTTTCCATATTTTCCATATGATTAGATTTATCATTTTTGTAATTAGTCATCAGACTTATAGCTTTGTCGGAGTCGCATCTATTTGGTTCTATGAGCAAACATTTGTTATAATGTTTTCTTGCGTTTTCAAAATCACCTGACTGTTGGTACGAATTTGCTATTGTAAAATTTAAAACATAATTATTTGAGTTTTCTTGATTAATAAATTTTTTTAATAATTTTATAGCTTCTTCAGCTTTATTTAATTTTAAAAATAAATTAGCTAAATTATTTGCGGCCTGAAAAAAATCAGGTTTTATTTTTAATGCTTTGTCTAAAAATTTCTTGGAAGGTTCAAAACTACTTATACCAGAATGGATCATTCCCAAGTTATTTAAGAGATGAATATTATTAGGATCTCTTTTTAAAACATCATCAAGTAGTTTTATTGCATCTTCTGTTTTATTGAGACCGTTATAAGACAATGCTAGAAGATTATACAAATCTATAATTTCTGGATATTTTTTTACCAAAGGTTTTGTTCTAGATATAACTTCTTCAAAGTTACCAATTTCGTAAAGCTTAATAATATTTTTTATCTTTTTTTCAAAATCAATTTTTTCGTTTATTATAGTCATTTAGATTATAAATATTATAAATTATTATATTTACAAACTATTATTGTCTCTATTGAATTAAACTAATATAAATTAATATCTATGAAGCTTTTTTGGAACTCACAAAACTATAATAAAAGTTTTTGGGGCGAGTATCATCACAAAAATTCAAAAAATTGGATTTTTGATCTATTAAGTAAAATAAAGTTTTCTGAGATAAAAAGTTTAAATGAAACTAATGAGCTCGAACCTTTGATAATAATCGATTCTGAAGTACAAAAAAAAGTAAATTTTTATAAAGATTTTCTTAAAAAATATAAGAATATTTATCTTGTGCATTTAGGAGATGAAGGCGGAAAAATAGATAAGAGTTTTTATTTGAGCTTTAAACATGTTTTTAGAACTTTTTACTTGAACTCTTTTTCAAAAAACAACAATGTAACCAGTATTCCAATTGGTTACAAAACAGGTCCAATAAATACTGATACAGAAATAATTAATAGAAAATATAATTGGAATTTTTTAGGAACTATTCATGGAGCGAGCAGACATGATTTGATATATCAAAACAGAAATATTGAACCTCATTATGTAAATATTACTAAAAAGTTCGGAGGGCAAAATAGTCTAAGTGCTAGCGAATATTATAAAATTATGAGTGATACTAAATTTGCATTGATACCACATGGTTATTATCACCCAGAGACATATAGACTTTATGAGGCTCTAGAATCAGGCTGCATTCCTTTAATTGAAAATCCGCATAATTTTTTTGATACTTTTTTACCAAAAAATCCGATGATAAAAATCAAGCTTTGGAAAGAAGCAAATAAAATTATAAATGAATTAAATAATGATAAAACAAAAATTTTAAATTTATCTGCATCAATTCAAAAATGGTGGAACGATCATAAATCACTAATAAGAAAAAAAATAAAAGAAAAAATAAATGTTTAATATAAAAGAATTCGAAAAAATTTATAATCTTCTTAAAGAAAATAATAAAACCGAAGCAAATCAACATTTAATTTCATCTAGAGATAAATTTGCACTTCACCCTGATTACTTATTTTTAATGTCAGAATATTTATTTTTAGAAAATAGAATCTATCAAGCAATCGATACATTGCATACTTCATTAC
>CACCYQ010000021.1 GCA_902550285.1 uncultured Pelagibacteraceae bacterium
ATCCCAACTTAGCGATTTGGAAAAACAACCTCAGTCACAAGCAGAAAAAAAAGGGCAAATTTCTGAAAATTTAAGATTGTCAGAAAAAGAGAAGCAAGAAAATGAAGCAATTATTGATCAAGTTGATAATAAAATTACTGAACTTAGAAATGAATTAAATTCTACTAAAGAAAGTACCATTGAAATTAGAGAAAGAAAAGCTAGCTCTGGAGCAACAATAGAAGGTTTAACTAAAAGAAAAAGTGATTTGATGGATAGAGTAGATGCTGAATTAAATTTAAATGAAAAAAATTTATTAGAATATTCTAACTTAGATATAAATAAAGAATTACCAGATGCTGTAGCACAAGAAGAGTTATTGGATGCAAAAAAGAGAGATAGAGAAAAATTAGGCTCTGTAAATTTAAGAGCAGACGAGGAAACTAATTTATATATAGATGAAATAAATAAAATGGAAAAAGATAGACAAGATTTAGTAACAGCTATTCTTAAATTAAAAGAAAGTATAAATGAACTAAATCAAAAAGGTAGAGAAAAATTAGTTGAGGCATTTGAAAAAGTTAACAGAAAATTTAATGATGTTTATACAAAATTATTTAATGGTGGGAGTGCAAAATTAGAACTGGTTGATTCTGAAGATCCTTTAGATGCTGGTTTAGAAATGTTAGTAAGCCCACCTGGAAAAAGACTTCAATCAATTACACTTCTTTCAGGGGGAGAACAAGCTTTGACTGCTTTATCACTTGTGTTTGCGGTATTTCTTACAAATCCTGCACCTATTTGTGTATTAGACGAAGTAGATGCGCCTCTTGATGACGCTAATGTAACTAGATTTTGTAATCTTTTAGAGGAATTAACAAGTATAACTTCTACAAAATTCGTTATTGTTACTCATCACGCTCTTACAATGTCCAAGATGGACAGACTATATGGTGTTACCATGGCAGAAAAAGGTATCAGTCAGCTTGTAGCAGTAGATCTACAAAAAGCTGAAAGTATGGTTGCCTAATAATGTCTAAAGATCATTTTAAGACTCGCCTAGAGATTGCAAAAGAGAAAATTAAAAGCAAGTATCTTCCAAAAGATAAAGATCCTAAATCTTATATGGGAATTGCATTCAAAATGAGCGCAGAATTGATTTCTGCTGTGGCAGTAGGGACAATTATTGGGTTTATTTTAGACAATTGGTTTGGTACTAAGCCTTGGTTAATTTTAATATTTTTTTTTGTTGGTGTAATAGCGGGAATATTGAACGTCGTTAGATCAGCTAAGAGAATGCAAAGGTAGAATTTATATGGCAGCAAATCCAATGCACCAATTTAATGTTTATAGAATTGGTCCAGAAATAAAATTAGGAGAAGTCGATATTTCTTTCACAAATGCAAGTCTATTCATGGTTATTTGTTCTATTGCAATTTTGGTAATTTTTAATTTAGGAACCAAAAAAAATTCATTAATCCCAGATAAACTTCAGCTTCTTGCTGAATTAAGCTATTCTTTTGTTGCAAAAATGATCAGCGATACCGCTGGTTCAAAGGCAAAACCATATTTTTCATTTATATTTTCTCTATTTATGTTTGTTCTTTTTTGCAATATGTTCGGAATGGTACCGTACTCTTTCACAGTCACAAGTCATATTATAGTAACTTTTGTTTTAGCGTCATTTATTTTTATTGGAGTTACAATAATAGGATTTATTAAGCATGGTTTTGGATATTTAAAACTGTTTGTGCCTAGTGGGGTGCCTATAGTTTTGCTACCTTTAATAGTTGTTATAGAAATTATTTCTTATTTAAGTAGGCCAATAAGCTTATCTGTTAGGCTTTTTGCAAATATGATGGCTGGTCATACTATGATGAAAGTATTCGGAGGTTTCGTTGTAAGTCTCGGAATAATTGGTGGATGGCTTCCGCTAAGTTTTTCGGTTGCTTTAACAGGTTTGGAGATATTAGTTGCTTTTCTTCAAGCTTATGTTTTTGCAATCTTAACATGCATTTACTTAAATGATGCATTAAATTTACACCATTAAAACAATAAAGGAGGATATAATGGAGTTAGAAGCAGCAAAAATGATTGGAGCAGGACTGGCAGCCATAGCGCTAGCTGGTGCAGGAGTTGGAATAGGAATTATTTTTGGAAATTACCTTTCTGGCGCGATGCGAAATCCGTCAGCGGCACAAAAGCAATTTCCTAATCTACTATTAGGATTTGCACTTGCTGAAGCGACAGGATTATTTGGTCTTGTAGTGGCATTAATTATTTTATTTGCATTTTAATTAATGTTTAAAAAAATAATTTTTAAAACTTTAATTTTCTGCTTTGCGTTAGCTTCTATAGCGCAAAGTTCTGAGAGTGGGGGTATGCCACAGCTGAATCCTGAATTTTGGGTATCGCAAATATTTTGGTTGATATTAACATTCGGTATCATGTTTGTTGTTCTATCAAAGCTTATACTTCCTAAGATAAGTAAAAATCTTGAAACAAGAAAATCTCAAATCTTAGAAAATATAGAGACGGCAGAAAAGCAAAGAGAACAAAGTGAAAATAAAATTAAGGAATACGAAAAATTAATTTTTGAAAATAAGATAGAAGCTAAAAATTATTTTAACGAAATAAGACAAAAAGTGCTTGGAGACATAGCAAAGAAAAAGCAAGTTTTAGATAATCAAATAGAAAAAGAGCTTAAGGAAGTTGAAAAAGAAATCAATGAACTTAAAGAAAAAGCTCCAGAAAAAATAAATAAAATAGCAATTGAAACATCTACAGATTTAATAAAACATTTGATTGGTACTGAGGTAAATAACAGCAGTATTTCTACAATCGTTGAAGACATATCGATTAAAAATAAGGACAAATATTATGGCGTTTGATGCAACGTTTTGGGTCGCAGTTTCTTTTGTAATTTTTTTTGGGGTATTAATTTATTTTAAAATTCCTCAGAAAGTTAATGAAATTCTTGAAAAACAAATAGTTGATATAAAAAAAGAAATTCATGAAAGTGAGAAACTTAGAATGGAGTCAAAAAAGCTTTTAGAAAATGCGCAGAATAAACTGGACTCAGCAAGCTCTGAAAGTAAAAAAATTCTTGAAGAAGCTAAAAAAGATGGCGAAAATTTAATTATTCAAATGAACGACAAATTTCACAAATCTGCAGAAATTAAGAAGCATATTGCAGAAACTAAAATGTCTCAAATGAAAGAGGCTGCTATAAAAGAAATTAAAGATACTTCAATTAAAATAGCGGTTGACTCAGTTAAAAAAATAATTTCTACGTCAGTTGATAAATCAAAATTAGATCTATTATTTGAAAAAAAACTAGAAGAAACCAAAACAGCATTGAAGAATATTAATTCATAGCAATCTGGTATAATTTCGTTACTTTTATAAAAAATAATATAAATTAGTTATAATGAATTCTATTGTTATAGGTGCAGGATTTGGGGGTATTGCAGCCGCATTAAGACTAAGAGCAAAAAATCATAAAGTTACATTGATCGAAAAACAAAACGATCTAGGCGGCAGAGCAAGAGTCTTTAAGAAAAATGGATTTACTTTTGATGGTGGGCCAACAGTAATTACAGCACCATATTTAATTTTTGAACTTTTTGAACTTTTTAATAAAAAACCTGAAGATTATATTGAAATTAAACCACTTGATATTTGGTATAGATTTCTTTTTGAAGATGGAACAAGTTTTGATTATTCAGGAGATGAAATTTTAATGAAAAACCAAATAGAAAAAATTAGTAAAAATGACGTAAAAGGTTATGAAAATTTAGTTAAATTTACACAGAAAATATTTGATAAAGGATTTTCAGAATTAGCAGATGTGTCTTTTGACCGACCTTTTTTTATGATGAAACAACTTCCAGCTTTATTTAAACTAAAAAGTTATAAGTCTGTATATTCATTGGTCTCTTCTTATATAAAAAATGAAAAATTAAGAAGAATATTAAGTATGCATCCTCTCTTAGTTGGTGGAAATCCTTTTACGACAACTTCAATTTATGGACTAATTTTATACTTGGAAAAAAAATGGGGAATTCATTACTCAATGGGTGGAACAGGAAATATTATAAAAGCTTTTGAAAAGTTGATGAATGAAGTTGGTATAGAAATAATAAAAGGACGTGAAGTAACTAAAATTATTTCAGATGAAAATAAAATTACTGGTATTCAAATGGATAACCAAGCCAACATAAGCGCTAATAATGTTATTTGCAATGCAGACCCACCTGCTGTTTATGAAAAAATGTTAGAAAATACGAATAACTCATTCTTGTTTAAATGGAAAAAAAATAGAATGGAGTATTCAATGGGATTATTTGTTTATTATTTTGGAACCAAAAAAACTTACGATGATGTAGAACATCATACAATAAAATTTGGCAACAAATACAAAGAACATCTTGATGATATATTCGATAAAAAAAAGTTAAATAATGACATAAGTTATTATCTTCATAGACCATCTGCTACTGATAAATCTATGGCTCCTGATAAGCATGATTGTTTTTATGTTCTAGTTCCTGTTCCGAACAATCAATCAAAAATTGATTGGTCTATTGAGGGTGAAAAAATCAAGAATTTAGTGATTGATAAGATGGAAAAAGATTTAATGCCAAACCTTAAAGAAAATATTATTGAAGATTTTTATTTAACACCGGATTACTTTGAAAAAGAACTTAATACTAAATATGGTTCTGGTTTTTCAATCCAACCAAAATTTTCACAATCGGCTTACTTTAGATTTCATAATAAATCTGAAATTTATGATGGTCTTTATTTTGTAGGAGCAGGAACACATCCTGGAGCGGGAGTCCCTGGCGTTCTATCCTCGGCTAAAGTATTGGATAAAATAATTTAATGACAAAAAAAAATTACCTAGCTTTATTTGCTAAATCATTTAATTGGGCTGGATTTTTTTTACCAAAAAATATTTATCATGATTGTTCTAAATTATACGCATTTTGTAGAGTACTAGATGACTTGGTAGATGAAAAAATTGAATTAGAATTAAGAATAGAAAGATTTAATAAAATTAAAAATATTTTTAAAAAAAGTTATGAACTGGATAATAATGACAAAAATAGATTGGATCAAAACGAGAATGAAATAATTGTAAACGATATGATTATACTTACAAAAAATAATAATATTAAAGAAATTATTTTAGATGATTTAATTGAGGGTGTTGGCTCAGATCTAAAACAAAAAGTCTATTTAAGATCAGTGAGAGATTTATTGGTTTATTCATATAGAGTAGCTGGAACAGTTGGTTTAATGATGGCCAAAATATTAAATGTAAACGATACGAGGTCTTTAAAGGGAGCTATAGATTTAGGGATTGCAATGCAACTTACAAATATAGCAAGAGATGTAATTGAAGATAAAAAAATGAATAGACAATATATTAAACCTGATTTTGAAAATATTGAAGCTACATTGAAACTAGCAGATATGTTTTATGAAAGTTCATTTACTTCAATAAAAAAAATTCCATTTAAATATAGGTTTGCAATAATTGTAGCCAGAAGAGTTTACAGACAAATTGGAAGAAAGATTATACAAAAAAAAAATATGGAGAGTTATGAAAAATCGGGAAAAATCTATGTTAATAATTTTGAAAAAATATATCAAACAATTATATCTTTATTTGATTTAATATTACTTTTTTTAAAAGATTTAGAGTCTCATCAAAGAATAAACGAGCATAAAATTATAAGAGAGGAAATAGATCTAGATGAAAGAATTTGATTATATTATTTTAGGCGGTGGTTGCGCTGGTTTGTCGTTAGCTTATGAGCTAGATATAAATAAAAAACTAAAAGATAAAACTTTGGCTATAGTTGAAACTAGAGATGAATATAAAAGAGATAAAACATGGTCATTTTGGAAAGTCACTGATCATAATTTTGATGACTGTGTTATCAAAAGTTGGAATAATTTTTCAATCAATTCTGAATTAGGATCGCATGAAGTTGTGAATAATGAATACCTTTATCAAACTATAGATAGTGGTTTATTTTATGAAAAAGTCTTAAGTCAATTAAAGCAAAATAAAAATATTCAATTTTTTAAAAATACAGATCAATTAAACTTAATTAATTCATTTATATTTAATAGCATTCCATCAAAAGAAAATGATCAAACAAATCTTTGGCAACATTTTAAAGGTATAGAAATTGAAACTCCCAAAGATATTTTTGATGATAAAATTTTTAATTTAATGGATTTTGATTGTGATCAAAGAGATAGCGTACACTTTTTTTATACCCTACCATTTACAAAAAATAAGGCTTTAATTGAAACAACATGGCTATCAAAAATGGATGATAAATCATTAAATGATTATGATATTCAGTTAGAAAAATACATCAAAGAAACTCTAAAAATAAAAAATTATAAAATTAATTATCAAGAAGAAGGTGCTATACCTTTATTCTATCCACTGAATAAAACAGATAAAAATAAAATCAACATTGGATCTGTTGGAGGTATGACTCGTTTAAGTACTGGATACACTTTTCTTAATATCCAGGATCATAGCAAATATATAACTAATAATATTGAAAAAATTCAAAATACAAAAAATTACCATATTGGAAAAAAATACGAGTTTCTTGATAATATATTTTTAAATGTTTTGAAAAATAATCCAGATAAAATGCCAAAAATATTTTTAAATATGTTTAAAGCATCTTCTAAAACAGTTATAAAATTTCTATCAAATAAAAGTAGCATTTTTGAGGACCTAGAAATAATTTTAAAAATGCCTAAATGGATATTTATTAAAAATATTTTTTAAATTAGATGAATAAAATAAATTACTATCATTCATTAATTTTTTTTAACTTGTGCATATTATTGTCAGCATTTGAATTTTTAAGGGATAATAATTTACTTATTTTATGTTTGTTTCTTATATTAAGTTTAGGAATATCTCATGGAGCAATGGATCATATAAAAGGAAAAAAATTATTAAAACTGCTAAATTATAAATCTACTTCAACATTCTACATTTTATATATTTTTGTTGGATTAGGTGTAATTCTTTTATGGCTATTATTTTCTAAAATTTTATTATTAACTTTTTTAATAGTTGCATCATATCATTTTGGCAAAGAAGACTCGGAGTTTATAAACGGTAAATCTAATCTTGAATTAGTTTACTTTTTCAAAGGATCTCTGGTGATAACAGCCCCATTATTATTTCATAAAACTGAAACTCTAAATATTTTTAATAATTTAAATTTTAATATTTCACAAAGTTTATTAGTACTGAATGAATTTCTATACGTATTTATAGCAGTTAGTTTATTTGCAAATATTATTATTTCATTAAATAAACAAATAGATATCAAATCACTATTATTGATGGATTTTATATCTATCCTTCTACTTAACTATTTCTTAAATCCAATTTTGGCATTTACAATTTATTTTTGCTTTTTACATTCTGTTAGACATTCATTTAAATTGTCCAATGAGCTGGATAAAAAAAATTTTCTTAAAGGATTTAAGGAATTTTTAGTAAAAGCAATACCATTAACTATTTTAACTGCTGTTTTATTCTTAATTTCTCTATTTTTTTTAAATAATTATTACTTTTTAGATAATGCTATATCAAAAGTAATATTTATTGGTTTGGCGTCTTTAACCTTTCCACATATATTGCTGGAATATTTTTTAGAAAAAAATGAAAAATAAAGAAATTAAAATTTTACTTGCAGCCCCCAGAGGGTTCTGCGCTGGTGTAGAACGTGCTATAGAAATTGTAAAAAAAAGTATCAATAAATATGGAGCACCGGTGTATGTGAGGCATGAAATTGTTCACAATAAGCATGTTGTTGATGGTCTTAAAAAAATTGGCGCTATTTTTATCGAAGAACTAGATGAAATAAAAGATAGAACAAGGCCTGTAATTTTTTCTGCTCACGGCGTGCCAAAAAAAGTCCCTATTGAAGCAGAAAGTTTTAAAATGGAATATGTGGATGCAACATGTCCACTTGTATCGAAAGTTCATAGGGAGGCTGAAAATTTAAATAAAAATGGAGTGCAAATATTATTAATTGGACACAAAAATCATCCAGAAGTTATAGGAACTATGGGTCAAATTCCGGAAGGACAAATAGATCTTATTGAAAATATTGATGATGCCAACAATTATGAAAACAAATCTAATAAAAAGTTAGCTTTTGTTACTCAAACAACTCTTTCTGTCGATGACACAAAAGAAATAATATTAGCTTTAAAGAAAAAATTTCCAGAAATTAAAGAACCAAAAAAAGAGGATATTTGTTACGCAACAACAAATAGGCAAGCTGCTGTTAAAAAAATTGCAGAAAAGTGTGATATGTTTTTTGTTATTGGAAGTAGAAATTCATCTAACTCCTTAAGATTAGTAGAAGTTGCAAAAAATTCTGGATGTACAAATTCAAGACTCATTCATTCGGAAAGTACAATTCCTTTAAATGAAATTGAAAAACATAAAACTATAGGAATTTCATCGGGAGCTTCTGCACCTGAAATATTGGTTGATAACTTTATAAATAATTTAAAGAAACAATTTACAGTAGCGATAGAAGAAATAGAAATAGTTAAAGAAAATATAACATTTAAAATTCCAGGAAAATTAAACTAGATGGCAATTTATACAAAAATTTCTTCAAAAGATATTCTATCAATTGAAAAAAATTATAATTTAGGAAAAATAATTCATTTTAAAGGTATTAAAAAAGGAATTGAAAATACTAATTATCTTTTAAAAACAAAAGACAAACAATTCATAATGACACTTTTTGAAAAAAGGGTTCAAAAAAAAGATTTACCTTTCTTTATGAATTTAATGGATAAGTTAAGTAAATATAAAATTAATTGCCCAAAACCTCAAAAAAATAAAAAAGGAAGTTTTTTAATAAAAATTAAAAATAAAACAGCTTCTATTGTTTCCTTTGTTGAAGGAAAAGATAAATTAAAATTAAATCCAAAAAACTGTTATGAAATTGGCAAAAATATAGCTAAATTTCATAAAGTATCAAAAAAAATAAAACTATATAGAAAAAATTCTTTATCTTTAAAAGATTGGCCAAAATTATTATATAAAATTGGAAATAAATCTAAAATTATAAGTCCAAATTTAAATAGTTTAATGAAAAATAGTTTCCTTCAAATAAAAAATAAATGGCCAAAAAATTTACCTTATGGAATTATTCATGCTGATTTGTTTATTGATAATATTTTTTTTAAGAAAAATAAGTTTCATGGATATATAGACTTCTATTTCGCATGTAATGATTTTTTAATGTACGAAATTGCTATTTGTATAAATGCGCTATGTTTTGATAAAAAAAATAATAAATTTATATTTAATAAGAAAAAATCAGCTAATCTTATTAAAGGTTATTCAAAAATAAGAAGGTTCTCTGATAAAGAAAAAAAATCTTTAAATGTTTTGTGTAAAGGTGCGGCTCTAAGATATTTATTAACAAGAACTTATGATTACTTAAATACTCCAAAGAGTGCCATTATTAAAATAAAGAATCCAAGGGAATATATTCAAAAACTTAAAGTGCATAATCAATTTAGCAATTTTAAAAATTATTATAATTAGATGATTAAAATTTATACTGATGGTTCTTGTTTAGAAAATCCAGGAAATGGTGGGTGGGCAGCAATAATAATTGATGATGGGAAAAAAACTCAAATAAAAGGAAGCAAAAAAAATACTACAAACAATCAAATGGAGTTACTTGCTCCAATTGAAGCTTTAAAGCAAATTCCCAAAAATAGTGAAGTTCAAATTTTTACAGACTCTAAATATGTAAAGTCAGGAATAACAGAGTGGATCCATAACTGGAAAAAAAATGGATGGAAAACTGCAAACAGACAAGAAGTTAAAAATAAAGAACTTTGGACAGAGTTAGATCTTTTAACTAATGAATTTGAAATAAGTTGGAATTGGGTAAAGGCGCATTCTACAGATAAATTAAATAATGAAGTGGATTTAATTGCTAGAGAAGCTGCAAATTTATAATCTGGGCACCTGGCAACAGAACGCCCCTTTATTTCTGCTTTAATTTTTTGAGAACTATCTTTTTCCAATTGTAATGTCGATCTCTTGAGTTAACTACAATTATCCTTTCTTTTTCAAAATCAATAATAATATTTTGTCCACCAAAACCACTCATTCCTAAAATTTTTTTTTTAGATAAACCAATAATGTTAAAATGAAATTGACCACCATATTTTTTCGTATACATTGCTACATCAAACTGACCAGATCTATCTCCATCATAACTTTTTTTATTTTTATTTATTCTTCTGTCATAAACTGTTTTTAAATATTTTCCTACACAAGTATCATTATTCCAATGATCCATAATTGACTTTGCAATTCTTAAATAATCATATCTATCCGCATAAAAAGAATATCTTCCATATTCACCTTTTGCTTGGTTTTTATATCTTGAACGAATAGTTTTATGAAAAAACACACTATTTTTAATTCTTGCATCTTCTTTAAAAACTTTATTTAATAATTTCTGATAATCATCACCTACTTTGAAAATTGTATAATTCATTATAGTGTTAGTTGCTAAAGCATTATAATTATAAACTGGTTTTGATTTTTTAGTTGTTTGTAAAATATCAAGTTTCATAATGTCTTTAATAGGATAAACATTTACATTCAAATCACGATTATCTTTTATCTTGTTATCTGTATTGAATTTTTTTTCACCAATAATTTTTTGATCTCCTGCTCTCATATTAAGTAAATCAATAAGTTTTTGCCCCTCATACAGTGTGCCTCTTATAGTAGACCAGTCATCTAATTTTACATCTACATTATCAATATACCCCTCGCATATTGCATAACCTGTAACATAAGATACTAAACTTTTACCCATTGAATGAGATGGAAGTAAACCATTATGAGCTTGAATAATTGATGGAAGATCATGTTCATCTATTTTAATTTTACCATCTTCAAATAGTAAATAACTGACTAGACGAGTTTTTTTTTTATTTTTAATTTCTTTTATTACATCTTTATCTTGAATTAAATCTGATTGAAATTGATAATAATTATCTGATCCTGTTACTATATAGTTCCAAAATGCACTAAAACTATATTCTTCATATTGATGTTTAGCGTAAGTGGGAGAGAGAATTAGGATGCTTAATATAAAAATTAATACAATTTTTTTCATAAAAATTTAAACCTTGCTTTTAACAAAGTTTTTTACTTCTTCTGTATTGTTTTTTAATACTTGAAAGTTTTCTTCGTTATCAAGCACATGCTGAAGTTCTTTGGGTAATTTTTCATGCTTATTTATTGCATTATTTGTAGCATCTGGGAATTTACATGGATGTGCTGTTGATAAAACTACACAATCATTAAAAGATAGTTTTTTTGCAGCCCCTACTCCAACCGCTGTATGAGGATCTAATATGATATTATTTTCTTCATAATTTTTTCTAATGATATCTAAAGTTTCTTGTTTATTACAACTTTCAGATAAAAAATCCTTTTGAATTATATTTAAATCGTTCTTTTCAATTTGATAAGAATTTTGCTTAACTTTTTTCATAATTTCTGCTGTTTTTTCAGAGTTGGAATTATTTACATAGTAAATTAATCTTTCAAAGTTGCTTGCTAATTGAATATCCATACTCGGTGAAAATGTTTCTTTAACTTCTTTTGAAACATAATCTCCTTTTGAAATAGCTCTATGTAAAATATCATTTTCGTTTGTTGCAACAATTAATTTATCAATTGGTAGTCCCATTTTCTTTGCAAGGTAACCTGCGAACACATCACCAAAGTTTCCGGTTGGTACTGAAAATGAAACAGTTTCTTTATCTAATTTAAAATATGAGTAAAAATAATACACCGCTTGAGTGATAATTCTTGCCCAATTGATTGAATTTACGCCTGACATATTTATTGATTTAGAAAACTCTAGATCAGAAAACATTTGTTTTACAATATTTTGACAATCATCAAAATTTCCGTCTATTGCAATATTAAATACATTTTTGTCATCAACAGTAGTCATTATTTTTCTTTGAACAGAAGAAATTCTATTATTTGGATGTAAAACAAAAATATTTAAATTAGATTTTCCTTTAATTGCATCAATAGCTGCTGCACCAGTATCACCAGAAGTTGCAACTACTATATTTATTTTTTTGTCATTTTTGCTTAGATAATATTCATACAAATTCCCAATAAATTGCATTGCAACATCTTTAAATGCTAGTGTTGGTCCATGAAATAATTCTAATAATTTCATCTCTCCAACATTTGAAATTTTAACTACCTCTCTTTCTCTAAATGTTGAATAAGATTTATTAATTAAAGATGAAAGTTCTTCTTTTGAAATAAAGTCCGATGAAAATAGATTTATTATTTCTGTAGATAGTTCAATATAGTTTAAATTTTTAAATTTCCCAAGTTCATCAGCGCTATATTTTTTTAATGACTTTGGCACATAAAGACCCCCATCATCCGCCAGACCTTTAATGAAAACTTGTTCAAAATTATACTCTTTAGAATTATTTCTTGTGCTTATATATTTCATAAATGTTTTTAAAGATCACTAACTTTTAAAAAAGTATACAAGATATTGACGTCATTAATATCTTTTACTTTTGAATTTTTTAATATTCTATCATCTATATAAAAAGTTACTGAATAATTTGATTTTTCACCAGGTAGCAATGTTTGTTTTTTATAACAAAAGCAGTCCATTTCTACAAAATACTCTTTGAAAAAACTTGGTTTAATATCATAAATTGCTTTACCAGAAGATTGTTTTTGTCCTTCATTTTCTACATAAAATTCTATCTTATAAACTTGTCCAATTTTAGAATTAATATGATTTTTTTTTGATGAAAAAAGCCAAGGTAAATCATTTGCTATATTTGTATTAAAAATTAAGTTTATTTTCTTATTATCTACATTTTTTTCTCTAAATTCTGAATATTTTGCAATTAATAGTGCAAAAACAATTAAAAATATAAATATTCCAAATAATATTAAAAAATTTTTTTCTTTTTTCTTAATCATTAGATCAGTTGAATATTCCTACAATATTTAAATTAATAAATAAATTTAAATATAACTTAGAATAAATTGTCTACCAAAAATAATACAAATAATAGAAATAAGTAGAGAATTGAATAAGAAAAGACTTTTTTAGCTTTATTAAGCTCAAATTTGTTTTTTTTAAAATTTAAAAGATCATAACAAATATAATTGTAATAAAGAGTAAGAAACAAAGATGTAAATAAAAATATTTTGCCAGTAAAACCGATATAGTATGGAAGTATAACTATCGGTATCATAAATAAAGAATAAACAAATATTTTTTTCTTCGTTGCTTCAATTCCATTTGTAATAGGTAACATTGGAATTTTTGCTTTTTCATAATCTTGTGCTTTATATAGGCTCAATGCCCAAAAATGAGATGGTGTCCAATAAAATATAATTAAAAAGAAAGTTATAGGTTCAATAGATAATGAGCCTGTTGCTATTGTCCAGCCAATGACTGGTGGTAAGGCGCCTGCTGCACCCCCTATAACAATATTTTGTGGAGTAAGTCTTTTAAGCCAGATTGTATATACAAATAAATAAAAGGATATAGTAGAAAGCAACAAAATTGCTGAAATTGTATTTGTAAAATAATAAAGCCCATAAACAGAAATTATTGATAGTAAAATACCAAATATCAAAGCATGGCTTCTATTAACTTTACCAGTTGGTATTGGTCTTAGACAAGTTCTTGTCATTAACTTATCTAGATCTGCTTCATACCACATGTTTAAAGCTCCAGCAGCTCCTGCTCCCATTGCAACAAAAAAAATGCCAATTATTGAATCTTTGAATGAAACTACTGATGGAGCAGTTAATAGTCCAACCGCAGATGTAAAAATAACCAAAGACATTACTCTTGGTTTCATTAACAATAGTAAAGATTTTATGTAGGATAAAATATTAAAAGAAACAGTTTTTTTATTTATTATATTAACAGTCACTTTTAATCAACATTAAGCGATATAAATATTACTATTAATATTAATCCAATGATAAGAATATGATTTCCAAGATCAAAAACTCCTACCTTATGATTTTTTTTATCAATTATTTTTCTATGTAGAGGAAGTTGATCATATGGATTTATTTTAATTTCTTGTCCTTCGTCTTTTTGATTTTCAACTTTTATAGTAAAACCAAACCAGGTAATATAAATAAAAAATAAGAAAAAAAGTAAAAACCCTGCAAGTATAGTATATCCATCCATTTTTATTATCCTCCTACAAAAAAATAAAGTAGCCTAGTAAATAAAGTGTATTTAAATTCTGCAACCATAAGGAATATGAAGCACGCTATTGCTGTCATTGGCCACAATAGAACATTAACTAATGCATAACGCTCCCAAAAAAGATGCATAAAAAAAGCCATAATTAATCCAGCTTTTAAAAACATAAATATTAAAATTAAAGACCATCGAAGCATGCCTTGAAACTGATACCAGTCAACCATGTATGAAAAAAAACTTAGAACAAAGAGCAAGCCCCATATCCAAAGATATATGCCTATCTTATGTGTTGTTGTTTGTTCTTTTTTATCTGCTTCAGCCATAATTTAATTTACCATAAATAAAAGAATGCAAAAATAAATACCCATACTAAATCTACAAAATGCCAATACAAACCAAGGATTTCTATTTCAACATAGTCGCCTTTCATTGAAGTAAACCATCCTCTTTTTCTTTCATCATAGTGTCCTGCAAAAGTTTTATAAGCGTATATAAATAAAAAGATAACACCTATTGATACGTGAGTTCCGTGAAATCCGGTTATCATAAAGAAAAATGAACCGAATTGTGCTGCTCCAAAAGGATTTTCCCAAGGTCTTACTCCTTCGTGAAT
>CACCYQ010000022.1 GCA_902550285.1 uncultured Pelagibacteraceae bacterium
GTTAAGAAAAAAGTAGCTAAGAAGAAGAAAAAGAAAAAAAATAAGAGAAGACGTAAGAAATAATCCTTAAAACTTAATCAAGTTTTATTTACTTTAATTATATTCTGGTTAAATTCCTAGTGTGCGAGCTTTATTATTAAAATACACGAACTATCTAATTTTCTTTTGTTTATTAATTTTGTTAATAGTCTTAAAAGTTGTTAATCCAAGCTTTATAAAATCTATTTCTTTTATAAGTTTTGATTTGTATCAAAAGGTATTTCCATTAGTAAAACAGGACTCTGAAGTAGTAATTATCGATATTGATGAAAAAAGCTTAGGTAAATTTGGACAATTTCCTTGGAGCAGATCTGTTTTTGCAAAAATTATTGACCAAGTAAATACTGCTGATCCTAAAGCAATAGGATTTGATGTTTTTTTTACTGAAAAAGATAAACAGTCTCCTGAAGAAATTATAAAAGCCTACAGCTTGATACCTACTGATGTGGCTCAGTTTCAAAATATTAAGGGTCATGATGAAGTTTTTAGGGAGGGATTAGAAAAATCAAATTCTGTTATTGCAGTTTTAGGAAGTAACGTTTCTTCACACAGTAACTATGATAGATCTGCAAAAGCTAAATTTCTTTCAAAAGGTGGTGATCCGAAAAAATTTACTTATTCTTATCCTTATTCCATAGGATCACTTGAAAAATTAGAAAAAAGTGCAAAGGGATTAGGCTCAATTTCTTTTCTTGATCAAACAGATGGTATTATTCGATCTCTTCCATTGATAGTTCGATTTAATGAAAAATTATATCCAACAATGGGACTTGAAATGGTGCGTGTTGGAAATAATCAAAAAAATTTATATGTTGAATTAAACGAAGTTGGAATAACAAGAATAAGTTCTAGACCACACAAAATTTCTTCTGATCCAAATGGAATAATTTGGATAAGATATAAAAAATCACAAAAAAGTCAGTACATATCTGCTAGCTCAGTATTTGATGGAAAATTTGATAATAAAAAGTTTAAAGACAAATATGTTTTAATTGGAGCATCCGCCCAAGGACTATTCGATTTAGTTAAAACTCCTTTGGGAGTAACAATTCCTGGAGTCGAAGTTCATGCAAATGTTATAGAGAACATTTTAGATCAAAGTTATCTTATCCGAAATCCTAACACTTATGTTTTTGAGCTATTATTTTCAATTATAGTTGCATGTGTTACATTTTTCTTTTCACAAAGAATAAAACCTAAATACAGTTTATCAATATTTTTTGGAAGTTTTATATCTGTTGTAATAATTGGTTTTAGTATATTTTTGTTTAGATCTGAGCTGATTGATATTAGTTATCCTATTTTTATGCTTACAGTAACTTTTTTAACTGGGCTTTATTTTAGGTTTGTTGAAGAAAACAAAATTGCATTATCTAATTTACAAAAAGAAGCAAAACTATTGAAAGAAAGAGAGCTAGCAGGAGAAGTTCAAAAAAGCCTTTTTCCAGATATTTCTAGGTTCGAGAACTTTATTTATGCTAGCAACGTTCCAGCAAGAGATGTATCAGGCGATTACTTTGATGTAGTTAGCGTTGGTAAAAGTGAATACTTTTTTACATTAGCAGATGTATCAGGAAAAGGTATTAAGGCTGGAATGTATATGGCAAAAGCATCTTCTATATTTCGTACACTTTCAAATTTATCCTATCCTCTCGAAAAAGTTGTATTTGGTGTAAATAACGAGCTAGTAGAAGCTAAATTTAAAGGAATGTTTGTAACAGCAGTGTTTGGCAAATTTAATGTTGAAACTGGAGATGTTACTTTTGTAAATGCAGGCCATGAAAGTATTATGGTTTTTGATAGAAGTAAAAATTTTGAATTTATAAAATCAGAATTACCACCAATAGGAATTATAAAATATTTCACAGAATCTATGGTTAAATCACAGACCATAAATTTAAAAGACAAGACATTTGTAGTTTATACCGATGGAGTTACCGAAGGTTATTTAAAGAATGGGCAGGAACTTGGTGCTGATGGAGTTCAGAAAATTGTGACTTCATTAGAAAATATAACACCAAAAAATATAGTAGACACTATTTCTAATGAGCTAAATTGGGGGGCAGAAAAACTAAGAGATGATATTACTTGTCTTGCCTTAGATTTAAAGAACACAGAATTAATTAAAAAACAAAAAAAGAAAGCAGAAAACAAACCTGTTGATAAAGATAAATAAGTTAACCTTTTTAGCCCAAATTGGACATAAAATAACTTCTTGATTGTATTTTTCCATTATAATACTTATTCATTAGTCTTATTGGGGATATGAAAAAATTTATTTTACTAATTTTTGCTACTGTTCTATTAAATGGTTGTACACAATATACTTCTTTTTTGGGCCCAACTATAACTGTTGCCAAAACTGGAAACGTAACTAGAGCAGGTAGCACTCTTGCTGCATCTTATGGCGTTGAGCATGGAACGGGAATATCTGCAAAAAAACTTGTTAATGAGAGCTCGGAACTGAGAGAGTGTAAAACTATTCATTCAGCAGAACTAAATAAAATATTTTTTGATACCTTGGACGAGTTAGATTGTAAGAGAAACGATCCTACTATTCTTAGATAAATAGTTGATAAAAACAAATAAATACAATTTTTAATTGTAGCGCGATAATCTTGTGGATAGAAAAATCTCTTTAAATTAATTAACTATTAATATTTAAAAATGGAAAAAAAAATAAAAATTGGAGTTGTAGGCGCTGGTATTCAAGGTGTATGCAATGCTCTTTTTTTGCAAAAAAAAGGATTTGAAGTAACTTTGTTTGATAGGTACGAGCCAGGAAACTCTGCATCATATGGTAACGCTGGTCATTTTTCTCCATATGCATCTGTCTCATTGAATAGACCAGATGTCCTTTTAGATGTTCCTGCAATGTTGTTAAGTTCAAGAGGTCCACTAGCTTTAAAATGGAACTACGTTCCAAAAATGATTCCTTGGTTTACAAGATTTATTTTAAACTGTTCAAAAAAAAAAATGATGCATACAGCAAAATATATGCATCAAATATTAGATATAGCACTACCCGCATTTGATGAACTTTTTGAAAATATTGATCTTGAAGGATTGGTTGAGAATAAAGGAATTTTATACATTTGGGATAAAACTAATCTTAAAAGCAGAGAATTAGAAATAAACATGAGAAAAGAAATTGGTGTTGAACAGCAAATAGTAACTCCAAAAGAAATTCATGATTTAGAACCAAATATCAAGCAATTTTATCATGGAGGTGTATTTTATAATTATGCCAGACACGCTAGAGATCCACAAAAAATACTATTAAAACTTTTTGATTTTTTTTTACAAAAAGGAGGAAAGTTTTTAAAAGTAAATATAAAAGATTTAGATTTTGATGATGAAAAACCTGTTTTACGCAGCGAAGCCCAAAGATTTATTTTTGACAAGATTGTTATTGCATGTGGTGCCTTTTCAAAAAAATTAACTGATAAACTTCATGAAAATATACCGATGGATACTGAAAGGGGATACCATATACATTTTAAAGGATGTGATAATTTAATATCAAGGCCTGTGGTATATCAAAATAGAGGATTTGGAATGACTCCAATGGATCAAGGTTTACGAGTGGTTGGAACTGTAGAATTTGGGGGACTTGATAACCCGCTTACCAAGTCTAGAATAAAAAACTTAATTTTAAACGCAAAAGATATGTTAGATGGTTTGCCAGAACATACAGATGAGTGGTTAGGATTTAGACCAACATTACCAGATTTTTTACCAGTAATTGGAAGTTCAAAGAATTTTAAAAATGTATATTATTCTTTTGGCCATCATCATCTGGGATGGACATTAGGCGCTATATCTGGGAAAATAGTTTCTAAAATGATAGCAAATGAAAAAACTAATTTGGATCTGGAACCATATAGTTCTTTAAGATTTTCTTAATACTGTGGAAAAAAAAAATAATTTAGCATATTTCTTATTGATACTGACAACAATTTTTTGGTCAGGGAATTTTATAGTAGGTAAAGCAGCAAGTATTTACGAAATACCTCCTTTTTCGTTAAATTTTTATAGGTGGTTTTTTGCAGGACTAATATTAATGCCTTTTACAATAAAAGAGTTGATAAATAAAAAAAACTATATTTTTAGCAATTTAGGTTTTTTTATAATTTTAGGAATTACAAGTATTACTATATTTAATTCAATTGTTTATTATTCTTTATATTACACCCAGGTAATTAGTGGAGTTTTGATGATCTCTACAATTCCAGTTTGGATTATTTTTATTTCATCAATGTTAAACATCGAAAAAACAAATATTTTTCAAATTATAGGAGTGGCCCTTTCATTAACTGGTGTTATTTTTATTATTACTAAAGCAGATATTGATTTAATAAAAAATTTAGATTTTAATAAAGGGGATTTAACTATGGTGATCGCTATGTTTTCTTGGGCACTTTATTCATCACTATTAAAAAAAAAAAAATATGAAATCTCTCAAATTTCTTTACTCCAGGTAGTAATAATAACCGGATTAGTTTTTTTAACCCCCATTTATTTTATTGAAATGAATATGGGAAATGTAATCAAATTAGGAAAACCATTTTATTTAACTCTAACATATGTAGTTTTATTTCCAGGTCTTGCATCATTCTTTTTTTGGATAAAAGGCATAGGTATAATAGGAGCAAATAGAGCTGGAGCTTTTCTCCATTTAATGCCAATCTTTGGAGCTATAATGGCAATGATAATTTTTGATGAAAAATTTATGTTTTATCACTTTTTAGGAGCAATTTTTATTATTGCAGGAATCACTCTATCGAATAAAAAATCATAAAATGCTTAAAGTTGCAATATTAGACGATTACCAAAATATTTCTCAAGATTTTGTAGATTTAAAAAAGCTTGATGGAAAATATAACATAGAAATTTTTAATCATCCTTTTGAAAATGAAGAGAGTGCTATAGAAAATTTAAAAGATTTTGAAGCATTATTAATAATGAGAGAAAGAACTAAAATTACAAAAAATTTGATTAATAATTTAGAAAAATTAAAATTTATAATTACTAGTGGAATGAGAAATAAAGCAATAGATCTTGATGCTGCTAAAAAAAGAAAAATAATAGTTTCAGGAACTGATATTAATACAAATCCAACTTGCGAGTTAACATGGGCACTAATTTTGGGATTAGCCAGAAATATTAAAATTGAAGCAGAAAATATGTATCAAGGTTACTGGCAAACAACTATAGGAGTTGAATTGAAAGGAAAAATATTAGGACTAATTGGACTTGGCAAAGTAGGATCTCAGGTAGCAAAGATTGCAAAAGCTTTTGGAATGCAAGTTATGGCTTGGAGCGAAAATTTAGATTTAAACAAATGTGAAGAATTAGATGTCTTACCTTCAAGCAAAGAAGATTTAATTAAAACTTCAGATTTTATTTCAATTCATGTTCAAGGTGGCGAAAGATACAAAGATTGTTTTAAACTAAAGGAATTCGACACAATGAAAAAAACAGCTTATTTAATTAATACTTCAAGAGGACCGATAGTTAATGAAGATGATTTAATTATAGCCTTATCTACCAATGTAATTGCAGGCGCTGGAATAGATGTTTATGAAAAAGAACCTTTATCATCTGACCACAAGTTAAGATTTTTACAAAATGCTTTAATACTTCCGCATTTAGGATATGTAACTGTAGAAAATTATTCTATATTTTTCACACAGATGATAGAAAATCTGGAAGCATGCGCATCAAACAAACCAATAAGGGTAATTGAATAATTTTATGAAAAAAAATCCCAATCTAAATGAAGAACAGTTGGCTGTATTATTTAAAGAAGAAACTGAAAAACCTGGTTCAAGCAATCTAAATCAAGAAAAAAGACAAGGTAGTTATCATTGCGTAAATTGTAATACAAAATTATTTGATTCCAATAAAAAATATGAAAGTGGATCTGGCTGGCCATCTTTTTTTGAATCACTTCCAGAGGTTTTTGAAACAAAAACTGACTATCTACTTGGTTATCCCCGAACTGAGTATCACTGTAAAAAATGTGGTGGTCATCATGGGCATATTTTTGATGATGGACCGAAACCAACAGGAAAAAGATATTGCAATAATGGAATCTGTTTAATTTTTAAATCAAAAGTTTAATTATTTAACTTTATTTAGTAATTCACCTTTTTTTTCTAATTCTCTTAATTCTTGATATCCACCAATATGATCTTCATTGAAAAATATTTGTGGAATTGTTCTTCTTCCGTTAGCTTTTTTTACCATTTCATCTCTAAGACCATCTTTTGATGAAATATCTATTTCTTGATATTTTAAATTATTTCTAGAAAGAAGTCTTTTTGCTGCATCACAGAAATTGCACATAGGACCTGTATACATGATTATATTTTTCATATTTCATATATAGACATTTTTTTAGTTTTTTCCATACCATGAGACATCACCCAATTTGGTCAATTAAATTTAATGAAATTCAAATAATTGTGACAAAAAGATTGATGCAGATTTTTACGATTGTGATATATTGATTTAGATAGTCCTATCTAGCCATCTTTAGCTCCCGGTTTTATAGGACTGTCTCCAAAAAAATGCTCCCCCTAGAATATTTTTTATTTTTACAAATTATACTTTTTTTATTCATCACACCTGGAACACCTAGAATAGTAATAATTTCTTACTCTATGAATTATGGAATTAAAAGCTGCATATGGACAGCCTTAGGAGATATAAGCGCTAATTTTATACAAGGTTCGCTTGTTATTTTTTTTATAGGTTCTTTTTTTTCAGACAATCCAAATGTTTTAAATATTATTAAATGGGTTGGAATACTTTATTTGCTTTATTTAGCTTATGACATTTACAAAACTAATCCAAAAGAAATAAAATCGGAGGATACTAATGAAAAAACTATATTTTCTTTTTTTAAGGATGGTTTTATAGTTGCAGGAACAAGTCCTAAGGCATGGATGTTTTTCCCATTAATCTTTCCTCAATTTATAGATTTTAATTCTAATTATATTGCTCAATTTTTTATTTTAATACTCACATATATGATTTTAGATTTTGCTTCTTTAATTGGATATGCAGTTTTGGCAAACAAATTAATTATTTGGATAAAAGCAAACCCAAAAGTAATTAATTCAATTTCAGCGTGTGTATTAATTATAATTGCAATTATAATTGCAATAACACAAAGATATTAGACTAATATATTTTCATCAGTTGCTTGCATTAAAACTAATTTCTTAGTTTAATAATGTATTAATTAATTAATAGAGGGGAAATAAATGAAAATAAAAAACATTATAATCACATTTATTTCTGCAATTGCACTTGCTTTATCTTCTTCAAGTATTTCTTTAGCTAAAGTAGTTGGAGATAAAATAATTTTAGGTGCAGCAGTTTCTCTAACAGGAAAATATTCAACCAACGGAGAACATACAAAAAATGGATATAACTTTGCTGTAGAAAGAATAAACAGCATGGGTGGTATAAAAGTTGGTGGTAAAACTTACAAATTTGACATTATTTACTATGATGATGAGTCAAATTCTGGAAGAGCAGCTCAACTTGCAGAAAGATTGATTAAACAAGATGGCGTACAATACATGTTAGGACCTTATAGTTCAGGACTAACTAAAGCTATTGCACCAGTAACTGAGGAAAATAAAATTCCTATGGTTGAAGCAAATGGTGCATCAAGATCACTATTTACAAAAGGATATAAATATCTTTTTGCAGTTTTGTCGGCAGCGAATCAATATTTAGAAGTAGCTATTGATCTAGCAGTTGAAAAAAATGGTGGTAATCCAGTAAAAATTGCAATGGCATTTGAACAAGATGCTTTTTCTCAAGATGTAAGAATTGGTGTCGTAGAGGCAGCAAAAAGAACTGGATCTAAGATAATTATCGATGACAAACTTCCAAAAGAGTTAAATGATATGGCAGCAACATTGGCGAAGGTAAAAGCTACTAAGCCAGATGTATTAGTTGTATCAGGTCATTCAAAAGGAGCTTTAACCGCAATTAGACAAATAGCCGAAATGAAAGTTGATGTTAAGATGTTAGCGATGACACATTGTGATGCGTCTAAACTAGCAAAACAACATGGTAAAAATTCAGAGTATGCATTATGTGCAGCTCAATGGCATAAATCACTTTCTTACAAAGATAAATTTTTTGGAGATGGCATGAAGTATGACAAAGAATTTAAAGCTCAGTTCGGATATGCTCCACCTTACCAAGCAGCAGAATCATCTGCAGCTTTATTAGTTTGGAAGGATGCTTTTGAAAGAGCAAATTCTTTAGATAAGGATAAAGTTAGAGATGCTTTATCAAAAACTGATATGCAAACTTTTTATGGAAACATAAAATTTAGTCCTGCAGGCCAAAACATTGCTAAGCCAATGGTACTTTTCCAAGTAAGATGCGAAGGGGACAAATGTGAAAACAAAGTTGTAGCTCCAACAAAATGGGCTGCTGCTAAGTTAGTACATCCAGTTCCTAAGTGGTCTGAAAGATAAAAAATAAATAATTTATGCCCCCAAAATTTTGGGGGCATTTTTTTATGGACTTATTAATTTTTCAAGCACCAATATTAATGGTGCAAGCATCGCTTGATGGAATTCTTTTAGGAATCCTATTTGCTTTGATTGCCTATGGAATGGCACTCCAGTGGGGTGTTATGAATATAATTAATATTGCTCAAGGAGAATTAGTAATTGTTGGTGGGTACATTGCATACTTTATGTATAAAGCAGGAGTTCATCCAGGTTTTGGAATAATTGTTTCTCCTATAATTATGTATTTTGTTGGCTGGGGTCTTTACAAACTGGTAATTAATAAAGTTGTAGATAGAGATTTATTTATTTCTATCTTAGCAACATTTGGAATTAGTATTTTAACTCAACAATTAATGAATTTTATTTTTGGCTCTGATGTAGTTGTTGCTCAGTCTAACTTTGGAACAACAATGTTTTTTGATGGTATGGTAACTCTTCCAAATGCAAAAATATTTGCTGCAATAGTAAGTATAGCATTTGCAATAGGCTTAGTGATTTATATGAGAAAATCTAAATTAGGCAGGGCAATAAGAGCAACAGCACAAAATGCAAGAGCAGCAAAGATTATGGGAGTTAATACAGAAAAAGTTTATGCTGCAACATTCGGTATAAATGCAGCACTTTGTGGTGTTGCTGGATCTTTAATAGCAATAACATTTACTTTACATCCTTATGTAGGATTACCCTACACTGTAAGATCATTTATGATCGTGATTATTGCAGGACTTGGAAATTTACCAGGTGTTGCATTATCTGGCATGGGACTTGGAGTTTTTGAGGAATTTGCAGATTATATTTTAGGAACTGAATTTAGAATTGGATCTGTATTTACGCTTCTAGTTTTAATTTTGGTTTATAGACGATTTAAATTATCAAGAAAAAGAGAATATTTAAAATAAGAAAGAAAAAAAATGAAAAAAATATTTTTAATATTGGTCGCAATTATTTTTACAACAAGTGTAAATGCACACTCCACAAAAAATTATAAATTTGACCTCAAAGCAAATTGTACGAAAAAAAAATCCACACTCAACTGGGTTTCAAAAAATAAAAATACCAAAGATGGTGAGCTAATAAAATTTCAGTCTTACACTGGTTTTGACCAAAGAACTGTTATTATTGGTGGTCACAAAAATAATCCTATTGAAATAACAGGATATCTACAATTACCAAAAGGTTCAGATAAAGTGCCAATAGTTATTTGGACACATAGCAGTGGTGGTCCTAAGGAATATGTATGGAATCAATTTATCTATCATGGCACTAAAAACCTTTTAGAAGCAGGAATAGGAGTAATGTATGTAGATAATTTTTGTCATAGAGGTGCAAGAGAAACTTGGAGAGATCAATCGAAAGTACCACTTATTAATGGAGCTATAGATGCTATTATGGCTTATAAATTATTACAATCTCATTCAAGATCTAATGGTAAATTTGGAATTACTGGACATTCAAGAGGTGGGAACAACAGTCTTTATGTAGCAGATGTAAAATTTACATCTTTGTTTTTGGAAGGTACTAGGGGATTTGATGCAATATTACCTGAGGCAGCAGAATGTAAGCTTGCAGGTTTCTTTGATAAGCCAGAACTAACATCAAATTCTAAATTACTTTATGTTCATGGTGCAGCAGATGACTACACATTGCCAAATCATTGCGAAGATTATGTAAAAAAAATTAAATCTGAACCTGGCCAGATTGAGATTGATTTAAAAAAAGGTTGGTATCATGGATTCCATTTCGATCAAAAACCTAAAAAATATAAAGCAATGACAGTTCATAACTGTCCCGCTTTTTTTGTTGATAATGATGGTTTTGTTGTTGGAAATGAATGGCCTGATATGGTGTTAACTAAACATAAACTTTTTCCATCTATGGATGCTTTTTATGAATTAGCGCAAGTTGACCCAAATAAATTATGGAAAAAAACATTTAAAATTTTAAAAAAAGAAAAATGTCTTAAAAGAGGAGTTACAATTGGCGGGGGCCACATGGACGAATATATGCCTCAATTTATAAATTTCTTTAAAGAAAATTTACTGTAGATGAAATATTTAGGACAAAAATAAAAAATTATATGAAGAAAAATAATTTAATTCTTTATGGTACAATATTAATTTTAGGTTTAGTTGCACCATTTATTTTTCCAGGATTTAAACTACAGATATCATTTCTTTGGATATTAATTGTTTTAGCTATGACATGGGATGTTCAGGGAGGTCAAATGGGATATAACACATTTGGTAATATTCTATTTTTTGGTGTTGGTATGTATTTATGTGCCAGCGTTCAAATTGGAATGTTTTTCCCTTTGGCTGAATGGACAGAAGCTGGCGGAGAAAAAACATTTGTTCACACACCACCTCAATATTTTCAAGGCCTACTATTTGGATTAATTTTGGCAGGTATAATTCCAGCTATTGTTGCGGGTTTAATAGGATATGGAATTTTAGGATTAAGAGGTCATTATTTTGCAATTTGTACTTTAGGACTTGGAATAGCAGCTGGTGAAATTGCAGGAGGAATAGAAATAATTGGTGCGGGACAAGGAATGACCACACCACCTTGGCCAAAAAATATTGGCGATACTGAACTTAGGTCTCAATTTTTTTATTATATTTGTTTTGGATTAGTTATTTTTACATTTTTGTTTTTACAATGGGCTTACAAGACAAGATTTGGATTAGTTTTAAATGCTATTAGAGACAATGAAGACAAAGCTGAGGCAATGGGAATTTATACAATGAGATATAAAATAATTGGCTGGATGGTTTCCGCTTTCTTTGTTGGAATTGCAGGAGGACTAATGGGTAATATGGTTGGCTACATAGAGCCAGTGGAAGTAGCATTCGCAGGACCAACTTTTGGTGTCTTTATGGTTTTAATGGCAATTCTTGGAGGCAAAGGAACTCTATGGGGACCTGTAATAGGTGCAACAGTATTTCATTTATTTAAAGAAGGTTTTTGGACTTTCTTTTTAGGTTGGCAGTATGTTGCTCTTGGGGTTTTAATAGTTGTGATTGTTGTATTTTTCCCAGAGGGAATAATGGGTTGGTTAAGAGAAAAGTATCCAGAAAAATTTGGAGAAGTAATAGATGAAGCAGACAGAAAAGCACAGGTAGAATTAAAATGAGCATTCTAGAAGTTAAAAATGTAAGTAAATCATTTGGCGGTGTAAAAGCTAACGTTGATATTTCAATGTCAGTAAAAGAAGGATCTATAGTTGGCTTAATTGGACCAAATGGATCAGGTAAAACTACTTTATTTAATTCAATAGTTGGAACTCATCCTATAGATAATGGATCTATAAAATTTAATGAAAAAGAAGTTTCTCATTTACCAATTCCAGTAGTTGCAAAATTAGGTTTACTTAGAACATTTCAACAAACAAGAATTTATGGAAAGCTAAATTGTGTAGATAATATGCTTATAAGTAACAAACCAAATAATGATGGAATATTTTCTGTATTTTCAAAAGTCCCAAAAGAACTTAATGAAAAAGCTGAAAATCTTTTAAATTTTGTAGGACTGTACCAGAAAAGAAAATTAAGGGCTGGAGATTTGTCATTTGGACAACAAAAGCTTTTAGAACTTGCAATGGCACTAATGAATGAACCAAAAATGCTTTTGTTAGACGAACCAACGGCAGGAATAAATCCTACTTTAATTAACGGAATTATCGATAGATTAATAAAAGTAAATAAAGAATTTGGAATTACTCTTTTTGTAATAGAGCACAATATGAAAGTGATAATGCAATTGGCTCAACATATTTTTTGTTTAGCACATGGCCAGCTTTTAGCAAATGGAACACCAAAAGAAATTAAAAACGATAAGCGAGTAATAGATGCATATCTAGGAGCACAATAATGACAGATCAATATTCAGTATTAGGAGATGCGCCAAAAGATAGTGATTTAAAAAAACTTTCTTCTAAAGATACTCATTTAACTATTAGTAATTTATCAGCAGGTTATGGAAAAATGGAAATATTACATAACTTCGATTTGTTTGTAAGCAAAGCCCAATCACTTTGTTTAATTGGACCTAACGGTGCTGGAAAATCGACAATACTTCATTCAATTTATGGATTTACAAATATTTTTTCTGGAAAAATACAAATTGATGGAAAAGAGATAACAAATTTGTCTCCTGCAGAAAAACTTAAAAATGTTGGAATAGCATACATATTACAAGACAATTCAGTTTTTCCGGATATGACAGTAGAAGAGAATTTATTAATGGGTGGGTATATAAAAGATAAAGTAGAAGAATCTTATGAAGAAGCAGAAAAAATATTTCAAAAATATGACAGGTTAAGAAATAGAAGAAATCAACCGGCAAAAGTTTTATCAGGTGGTGAGAGAAGATTACTTGAAATTTCCAGGGCTTTAGTAATGAAACCATCAGTACTTTTAGTAGACGAACCATCGATCGGATTAGAACCAAGATATATTCAAATGGTATTTGAAATACTTCATGATCTTCAAAAAAATGAGAAAAAAACAATAATTCTAGTAGAACAAAATGCTAAAAAGGGGCTTGAGTTTGCAGACATCGGATATGTTTTAGTATCAGGACAGACAGCAATAGCAGGATCAGGAGATGAACTTCTTAAAAATCCAGATGTTGGTAGATTATTTTTAGGTGGTTGATAATTTTTGTAGTTTGTTAAAAGGGCTTGTTTTGTATATTGTTCTTCAATTATGAAATTAGGTTTTATAGGAACTGGCAAAATTACATCATCAGTCGTTACAGGTGTGTGTAGATCAAAAATATCTTTTAAAAAGATAATGCTATCACCTAGGAACAGAAATATTGCAAAAATGCTTAAAAGAAATTTTAGAAAAGTTTCTATTGCAAAAAACAACCAGGAAATAATTAATTCTTGTAATTGGATTTTCTTAGCGGTCACACCAAAAGTAGGTCAAAAAATTATAAGAAATTTAAAATTTAAGTCTGGTCAAACAATAATTAGTTTTATTTCCACAATGACTTTGCCTCAACTGAAGAAAGCAATAAAAGTAAAAGCAACTATATTAAGAGCTATACCATTGCCCCCAATATCATTGAGAAGAGGTCCAGTTCCACTTTTTCCACCAAATAAAAAAGCTAGAAACTTTTTTAACAAACTTGGAACAACAGTTGAAATTAGAAATGAAAAGCTTTCCAAAAATTTTTGGTCTACTTCAGGAATGATGGCCCCTTTTTATGAATTGCTGAGCACTATGTCCAATTGGTTAGTTAAACGCGGGGTTAAAAGAGATAAAGCTCAGCAGTATATAACTTCTCTTTTTGCAGCATTATCTGAAGATGCGGTCGTAAATTCTAAAAAAGATTTAAAATTTTTGGTAAAAGATTCTCAAACCCCAAAAGGTTTGAACGAACAGGGCGTTAGAGAGCTACGAAAATATGGCTTCTTTAGTTCAACTGAAAAAACATTAAATAGTATTTTAAAAAGATTAAACAAAGTATAATCATCTATGCAGTCAGATTCAAACATTCTGCAAATAGATAATCTTTCAAAATATTTTGGAGGTTTGGCAGCTGTATCAAATTGTACATTAAAAATAAAAAAAGGTTCAATAACAGGCATTATTGGTCCTAATGGATCTGGAAAGACTACATTATTTAATTTAATTGCAGGAAATTTAAAAGCTTCTAATGGGAAAGTCATATTTAATAATGAAAATATTACTGATGTTCCTTCTTATGAACTGTTTTCAAAAGGTTTGTTAAGAACTTTCCAAATTGCACATGAGTTTAGTAATCTTACCGTTCTTGAAAATTTAATGATGGTTCCAGGAAATCAGTCTGGAGAAAATCTTCTTACTGCATTATTGAAACCAAAATTGGTTAGCAAGGAAGAAGAGCAAGTTAGAAATAAAGCTTATGAAGTAATAGAGTTTTTAAATTTAAAACATTTAGCAAATGAATTAGCAGGAAACTTATCTGGAGGACAAAAAAAACTTTTAGAACTCGGAAGAACTATGATGGTAGATGCGAAATTAGTTCTTTTAGACGAAGTGGGCGCGGGAGTTAATCGAACACTTTTAAAAGAAATTGGAACTTCAATAGAAAGATTAAATAAAGAAAAAGGATATACATTTTGTATGATTGAACATGATATGGATTTTA
>CACCYQ010000023.1 GCA_902550285.1 uncultured Pelagibacteraceae bacterium
TTATGTATTTAAAATTATTAAGCATACCAGCAAGTACACCTGGATTTGGAGTTGGAGGTGGTTTCTTAATGACACCGTTTCTTATTTTTTTAGGTATACCTCCATCATATGCTGTAGCTAACGAAGCAAACAATATATTAGGAACATCAGTCTCAGGTTCAACAACACACTGGTTAAAAAATACTTTAGATTACAAAATGGGATTTATGATTGTTATTGGTGGAGCTATTGGAACTGTTATTGGAATTATTACTTTTACATACTTTAAGGATATTGGAAAAATCAATATAGTTATTTCATTAGCCTATATGTATATCTTAGCAATCATTGGAACTATTATGTTAGTACAAGGTATTTCTGAGATAGATAGAGCGAGAAAAAAAATAATAGTTAAAAAAAAATTACACAGTCATTATTGGATACATGGACTTCCATTAAGAATGAGATTTAAAAAATCTCAATTATATGAAAGTGCTTTTACTCCAATCATAATTGGATTAATTGTTGGCTTCATTGCTGCAATAATGGGTATCGGTGGCGCTTTTTTATTAGTACCTGCAATGATTTATATAATTGGAATGCCAACAAAATTAGTTCCAGGAACTTCTTTGTTTGTTACAATATTTGTTAGTGCCATAGTAACAGTCCTTCATGCACTAAACTATGGATCCATTGATTTAATTTTAGTTACAGTATTAATTTTAGGCTCAATACTTGGAGTACAAGTAGGTCAAAAACTAGGTGAAAAAATTGATAGTTCAGAATTTAAAACAATTTTAGCAGTACTACTTCTATTAGTAGGCATAGCTATTGCATATGATACTTTTATAGCTGAACAATCAATAAAAACTTTAAGTGATAATGGATCTAAAACTATGGGTAATTTAGAAAAATTTATATTAGATTTATCCAAAGACTTTCCTGTAATGTATGGAACGGTTTCAATTGTTCTTGCAATAGTTTTAGGAATTGCAGCTGCATTCATTAGAAAATTTTTCTCTGATTTGAGAAAAAAAATTCAGCAGCCAGTTGCATAAAAAAAACATGATATTAAAAAAAAATATTCTAATTTTATTTTTATTTTTTTATTTATTTGGAATTTCACATGGAGATGAACTATTTGAAAAAGGTAAAGAAATTTTTTTAAATGATGGAAATTGTGCTTCATGTCATTCATTAGCTGATGCAAAATCTATTGCAACTATAGGACCAAACCTTGATGAAATAAGACCTAGTTTAGAAAAAGTTTTAGTCACCGTTACAAATGGAATAGGTGTTATGCCAGCATATCAAGATATATTAACTAAGGAAGAAATTGAAGCAGTTGCGCACTACGTTTCAAAAGCTTCTAATTAAGAATTTATGCACTTCTAAAAAGTTTAGTCATAATGAATTCTTTATGACCCAAAACCTCTGCACATGTTAGACGGCCACTAGCTGCTCTAATTGTGGTTTTAATTAATTCGTCTCCAGCTTGGCTCATGTTCATTTCTCTTTTAAGTATTTTTGAAACATCTAAATCAATATGTTCTTTCATATTAACAGCTGTGCTTGGATTTCCGGTAAGTTTTACTACAGGTTCAATGGCATTACCTATTATGTTTCCTTGTCCAGTTGGAAATAAATGAATGTTAAAGCCAGCGGCGGCTTGTAAAGTTAGACATTCTCCCGCAGCTGATGAAGTATCCATAAAATAAAGACCTGGACCCTTTTTAGGTTCTTCTGCTGGTGTTAATACATCGATAAATTTTCTTGATCCAATTTTTTGGAAATTTCCAAAAGCTTTTTCCTCAATTGTTGTAAGTCCACCAGCAATATTTCCTGCAGTTGGCTGACTTTCAGAGAGATCATTAGTTGCTTCTTTTAAAATAAAATCGTTATAATCACTCCATGTTTTCATAAATTTTTTAGAAGCTTCTGGTGTTGCACCCCTTGTTGCACAAACTTTTTCAGCTCCAGTAAGTTCTGATGTTTCACCAAAGCATAAATGAACACCCAAAGGTTCTAATTTATCCATTAAATTACCAACTGCTGGATTGGCTGCCATTCCAGAAGTTGTATCTGACTCTCCACATTTAACTGAAATCCATAAATCACTTAAAGGACATTCTTCTCTTTGTTTTTCTGAAGCCCATTGAGAAAATTCTTGAGCTTTTTGTGATGCTTTCATTATAGTTTTAATGTCTCCACTTCCTTCAATACTAAAACCTTCAACTGGTTTTCCAGTAGTTGCTATTGCATCTACAATTCTCTTGGTCCACTTTGGTTCTATTCCAATAACTACACATGCTGCAACATTTGGATTTTTTCCTGTTCCTATCATTGTGTCAAAAAATAATTCTAAGTCCGCACCAAACTGAAGTCTTCCATAAGCATGTGGTATTGCAAATGTTCCTTTGATATTATTAGCAACAGCTTCAGCGCAAGCATTTGAAATATCATCGACCGGTAGAATTACGACATGGTTCCTAGTTCCAACTCTTCCATTTTCTCTTTTGTATCCTAAAAAACTTTTTGGAATTTCCATATTACCACTTCTTTGTCTTTACATTATGAACATGAACATGTTCACCTTGTTTAATTGATTTCACGACTTTCCCAATATCGTGACCATATTTAATAATTGTATCACCCTCTTTAAAATCAATCATCGCAATTTTATGGCCCAGGGGAATATCACTAATTGATTTAATTTTTGCAGAAGAGTCGTCTTCCATTATCCAGCATTCACAATCTTGTCCTTTATTGACTTTTTCTATAACAATAACGCCTACATTGTCCTTTTTATCGTGAATTATTATATCTGTATTAGCCATGTGACTTAATTTCTTAGTAGAAAATTAAGCCGAATTTATATATTAATTTTGCGTTTGCAAACAAAATTTTAATTTAGAAAGGTTTTTTATCTATGACAAAAATGACCACAGAAGAAGCTTTTATAAAAGTTCTTCAAATGCACGGAATTGAGCATGCATTTGGAATTATTGGTTCTGCGTTTATGCCAATTTCAGATCTATTTCCAAAAGCAGGAATTACTTTCTGGGATGTGGCACATGAAACTAATGGAGGACTGATCGCTGATGGTTACACTAGAGCTACTGGAAAAATGTCAATGGTGATTGCACAAAATGGACCAGGAATAACAGGACTAGTTACTCCAATTAAAACTGCTTATTGGAACCATACACCTTTGCTTTTAGTTACACCTCAAGCTGCAAATAAAACAATGGGGCAAGGTGGTTTTCAAGAAGTAGAGCAAATGAATTTATTTAAAGACATGGTTTGTTATCAGGAAGAAGTAAGAGACCCTTCAAGAATGGCCGAAGTATTAAATAGAGTAATTGAAAAAGCATTTAGAGGATCTGCTCCAGCACAAATTAATGTACCAAGAGATTATTGGACTCAAGTTATAGATATAGATTTACCTCCTATAGTTAGATTTGAAAGACAGGGAGGCGGCAAAGAAGCAATAGATAAGGCAGCAAAAATACTTTCAGAAGCAAAATTTCCAGTAATTCTATCAGGAGCAGGAGTTGTTATTGGAGACGCTATAGAAGATTGTAAAAAACTAGCAGAAAAATTAGATGCTCCTGTATGTAGCGGCTACCAACACAACGATAGTTTTCCAGGCAGTCATCCTTTAGCAGTTGGACCATTGGGTTACAACGGCTCTAAAGCAGCTATGCAATTAATCTCTAAAGCTGATGTAGTTTTAGCTTTAGGCACAAGGTTAAATCCTTTCTCTACCTTACCGGGTTATGGTATTGACTACTGGCCAAAAAAAGCATCAATAATTCAAGTTGATATGAATCCTGATAGAATTGGCTTAACAAAAAAAGTAACAGTAGGAATATGTGGAGATGCAAAAATGGTGTCTCAACAATTGTTAACAAAACTATCTAAAAATGCTGGAGACAACAACAGAGAAGAAAGAAAAAATTCTATTCATCAAACAAAGTCTGCTTGGCTTCAAACATTAAGCGGTTTAGATCATGAAGATGATGATCCAGGAACAGTTTGGAATAAAGAAGCTAGAGAGAGAGACAAAGACAGAATGTCACCAAGACAAGCTTGGAGAGCAATTCAAGCAGCGATGCCAGAAGACGCTATAATATCTAGTGACATAGGAAATAATTGTGCAATCGGAAATGCATATCCAACTTTTGAAAAAGGAAGAAAATATTTAGCTCCGGGCTTATTTGGACCATGTGGATATGGATTTCCATCAATACTTGGAGCAAAAATTGGTTGCCCAGACACTCCCGTAATTGGTTTTGCTGGCGATGGAGCTTTTGGAATTAGTATGAATGAAATGAGCTCTTGTGCAAGAAGAGAATGGCCTGCAATCACAATGGTTATTTTTAGAAATTACCAATGGGGTGCAGAAAAAAGAAATTCCATACTTTGGTTTGATGATAATTTTGTTGGAACCGAACTTGATCCAGAACTAAGTTATTCAAAGGTTGCTACGGCATGCGGACTTAAAGGTGTAACTGTAAAAACAACGGAAGAAACAACAAGAGCAATAAAACAATCATGTGAAGATCAAAAAAAAGGGATAACAACATTTGTTGAAGTAATACTAAATCAAGAATTGGGTGAACCTTTTAGAAGAGATGCGATGAAAAAGCCAGTTAAAGTAGCTGGTATAAATAAAAATGATATGAAGAAACAGCCATCAATAATAGAGTAAATTAAATTATTATCAGCAACCCATGTATGCTTTGGTTTTAAAATCTATTCTAAAAAAAACATTACTATTTATAATATCAATATATCTTTCACTTTTAATAGTTGAGACTTTTTTAATTTATACTGATTTAGATCGTAAATCAGTATATTTAGATTTAAATAAAATTATTGGAAAAAAAATAAATGAAATAGATTATGATAAAAGAAGTTTAGTTGAATTTTATCAAGATTATAAAAAAATAAATGAAAACGTAGTTTTATCAACTACATCCACTGGATTAAATACACATATAGACTCCACTTTTACATTAAATGACGGAACTAAAGTATTTCCATTATCGGGAATTTCAAATAGAGAGACAGTTTTATGTAACGAACTTGGTTATTTTGCAAAATATAAAGCAGATCAATACGGTTTTAATAATACTTCGAATTGGAAAAATGAATATAGTTATTTACTTATTGGAGACTCTACTGTTGAAGGTTATTGTGTAGATAAAAAAGATAATATAGCTGGAAATTTACAAAATTTATTAGGAAAAAAAAATAGTGTATTGAATCTTGGTCGTGGAGGAAATGGTACACTTAAGAATTATGCAGTTTTAAAAGAATATATAGACTTAATTGATACAAAAAATATTTTATACTTTCATGCTACCGCAAACGATCTTCAAGATTTACAAGTTGAATTAAGAAATCCAATTTTAAAGAGATATTATAATGATAAAAATTATTCCCAAAATCTTGCAAATTTACAAGATTCGATAGATGAAAATTTGATATTTAAATTAGATAAAATTTTAGAAAAATTTATTAACGAAAAAAAAATTGTAAAAAATAAAAAATATTATTTTATCAAGTTTATTAAATTAAATCGAACAATAAGATTCAAAAATAAAGTTTTAAGAGAACTCAAGAATAAAGAAGAACGAAGTAGTGAATTTTTAAAAGAACATATTTTTGGAGAATTAATAAAAACTGAATTTAGAAGTATTCTTAAATCAATGAAAAATTTAGCTGATGAGAGAAATATTAATTTCTATTTTGTATATTGGCCTTATTATTATACAGACCCTGATAGCCATAAAAAGAGTGAAAAAATCATAAATCTAAATGATCAATATTATTCAGATATCCTTTCTGTCGCGACTGAATTAGAGATTCCGGTAATTAATTTAAAGAAGAGTTTATTTGAATTAGAAAAAGACCCATTATCATTAATAAGATTGAGAGTATTAGGACATTTTAATGAAAAAGGTTATAAACTACTATCAAAAATAATGTTAAATAAAATTGAAAATAAAAAATAATACGAGGTCAAAAAAAATCAATAAATATTAATGAAAAAAATTAAAATTAGCTCAAATAAAAGTTTTGGAATTGTTTTTTTTATATTTTTTTTAATTATAGCTTTATGGCCATTAATAAATGATGAGAATATAAGGTTGTGGTCATTAATAGTTTCAATTATTTTTTTGACTTTAGGTATTATTAATTCAAAAATACTTACACCGTTAAATAATCTTTGGTTCAAATTTGGATTATTTTTAGGAAAGATAGTTTCACCAATAGTAATGGGAATAACATTTTTTTTTATTGTTACGCCCACAGGTATTATAATGAGATTAATTGGAAAGGATATATTAAATCTCAAAAAAAATAATTTAAATACCTACTGGATTGAAAAAAAAAATGAAAACAGTAGTATGAAGAATCAATTTTAAAATGAGTTTTTTAAAAGAATTTTGGGAATTTTTACGGATAAGAAAGAAATATTGGTTGTTTCCAATAATAATAGTTTTAGTATTATTTGGAGGATTAATAATATTAAGCCAAGGATCTGCAGTAGCTCCGTTTATTTATACAATATTTTAAAGTGACTTGCATTCTAGGTATTTCTGCATTTTATCATGATAGTGCAGCATCAATAATAGTTGATGGTAAAATAATTGCCGCTGCTCAAGAAGAGAGATTTACAAGAAAAAAACACGACTCAAACTACCCTTATAATGCAGTTGAATTTGTTTTAAAATATTCAAATTTTAAACTATCCGAAGTTGACCATATTGTTTTCTATGAAAAACCATTTTTAAAGTTTGAAAGATTATTAGAAACTTATGTTGCATTTGCTCCTAAAGGATTTCTTCAATTTTCCAAAGCAATGCCATTATGGTTGAAAGAAAAACTTTTTCAAAAAAAAATGTTAATGGATTGTTTGAAAGAAAATGATGAAAATTTTAAAGATGAAAAAAAAATATTTTTTTCAGAACACCATATGAGTCATGCAGCAAGTGCATTTTTTCCATCTCCTTTCGACGAAGCAATTATTTTGACAGCTGATGGCGTAGGTGAATGGGCAACATCAACGGTTGCTATAGGAAAAGATAACAATGTAGAAATTAAAAAAGAAATTCATTTCCCTCATTCTTTAGGATTGCTGTACTCAGCATTTACATATTATACTGGATTTAAAGTAAATAGTGGTGAGTATAAATTAATGGGTTTGGCACCCTATGGTGACCCAAAGTATAAAAATTTAATTAAAGATAATTTAATTGATATCAAAGACGATGGTTCATTTAGGTTAGATCAAGATTTTTTTAATTATTCAACTGGACTTACCATGACAAACGAAAAATTTAATAATTTATTCGGTAAAATGCCACGAAACAGTAAAAATGAAAAAATTACTCAATTTCATATGGATGTAGCTTCATCAATTCAAAATGTAACCGAGGAAGTTATGCTGAAAATGGCCACATCACTTAGAAAAGAATATAATTTGAAAAATCTATGTCTTGCTGGAGGAGTAGCATTGAATTGTGTAGCAAACGGAAAAATTCTTGAAAAAAAAATATTTGATAAAATTTGGATTCAGCCAGCAGCAGGAGATGCTGGTGGTTCTTTAGGTGCAGCGTTAGCTCTTTGGTACAAGGAAATGAAAAAGGAAAGAAAAATATTTAAAACTGATCAAATGCAAGGCTCGTACCTTGGACCAGAATATTCTCAAAATGAAATAGAAATAAAACTAAAAGAAGCTGGTGCAATTTTTAAAGTTATGAAGGAGGAAGAATTAATTGATAAAACTGCTGAAGATTTGTCAAAAGGAAAAGCAATTGGTTGGTTTCAAGGTAGAATGGAATTTGGTCCAAGAGCACTTGGCGCTAGATCAATTTTAGGAGATCCAAGATCAGAAACTATGCAAAAAGATTTAAATTTAAAAGTAAAATACCGAGAAAGCTTTAGACCTTTTGCGCCATCAGTATTAAATGATCAAGTTTCAGAATGGTTTGATATTAAAGAAGAAAGTCCATACATGTTGCTTGTCTCAAATGTAAATAAAAAAAAGCAAATCAAAATGGATGATGATCAAAAAAAATTATTTGGGATAGATAAATTAAACGTTAAAAGATCTGAAATACCTGCAGCGACACATGTAGATTATTCAGCAAGAATTCAAACAGTTCATAAAGAAACCAACCCAAGGTACTTCAAATTATTGGAAAAGTTTAAAGAAAAAACAGGATGTCCAGTAGTTATAAACACATCCTTTAATGTTAGAGGAGAGCCAATAGTTAACACTCCTGATGATGCATTCAATTGTTTTATGGGAACAGAGTTAGATAAGTTAATTATTGGCAATTGTTATCTAGATAAAAAAAACCAAAATCAAAAATTGAAAAAAGATTATACTAGCAAATTTGAACTAGATTAATTCAATAAATTTTTTTCAAAATGAAAAAAACAAAAATATTATTTTATAATTTAATTATATTAATCACTTTCTTAATTATATTAGAAAGTATTTTTGGATATTGGTTTTCAAAAAATAATTTTGGGATTTATATGAGAAAAGAAAGAAAAATCAATGTTGAAAGAGAAATGATATCCAAAAATTTAAAAATTAAACATTTTTACAAAAGAAATTTTTATGGATTTAGAGGTAATGAATTTAACCCTGAAGATGTAAAAATTATATTTGAGGGTGGAAGCACAGGAAATGAAGAATATACACCAGAGGAATTGACAATAGTTGGTAATTTAAACAAATTTTTTGAAAATGATAAAATAAAAATTAAAATTTATAATGCCTCAACAAATGGAAAATCTACAGCAGGATTTATAAATGATTTTTTGTACTGGTTTCCGAAAATTCCAAGCTTACAACCTACTCATCTAATATTTTACTTAGGAATAAATGATGTTTATAGAGACCAAACGCTAGATCACTACGATTATAAAGTAAGCATTTCTAAAATAGATAAATTAAAGGACTATATTAAAAATAATAGTTTAATTGTTGATAGGTATAAAAAAATTAAAAATAAGTATTTTCCATCTAAAGATTCAATTCCTTATGGTTTATATAATGAAAATCTTTATGATAATTTTACATATCAAAGTTATTTAAGCGTAAAAAATAATGCTTTGGAAAACTCAAAAGAAAAATTTGTTATGCAATATATTAACAGATTAAATAACTTAAATTTAATTTTACAAAACACTAATATAGTGCCTATATTTATTACTCAAATTGAATATGATGGATTAAGAAATAACAAACTTTTTTTAATTAATAAAGAAACAAAAAAATTTGCAAAAAAAAATAATTATTTATTTATACCTCTAGATGAAATTGCTATAATGGAAGAAGGAGATTTCTATGACCCAATTCACACAACTCCTCAAGGATCTGAAAAAATTGCTAAATTATTATATCCTTATCTAAAAAAATTTTTAACGTTTTAATAATGATGGATTTCGAAAATGATAAAAATTGTGGATGGACAATTCCACTTTTAAATAGATTAAACATACAAAAATTATCAAAAAATTTATTATGTGATTATTTGATTGTTGGATCAGGATTCACTGGCTTATCAGCTGCAAGAAAACTAGCCCAGATAGAAAAGAATAAAAAAATAATTATTGTGGACGCTCAATTTGCAGGCAATGGTGCAAGCAGCAGAAATTCTGGTTACCTAGTTGATACAACTTTAAATGACGGATTTACTTCTAATAAAGATACTGAAGATTATAAAAAAAAAGTAGCTATATATCAAAAGGGCATAGATGCAGTCAGAAAGTTTATTAAAGAATATCAGGTTGACTGTGATTGGAATGAATGTGGTAAATATTTTGCGTCTTCTAAATTTCAAGATCAAAAAAAGATTTTCTCATTTAGTAAACTATTATCCAGTTTAAATTTTGAAAATCAAATAGTGAATGAAAAAGAACTTCAAAATAAATTAGGAACAAAATTTTATAAAATTGGTCTTCATACTAAGGGTGGAATATTATTGAATCCGGGAAAGTTGATACGATCTATGGTTGATATTTTGCCAGACAACGTTCAACTATTTGAAAATTCAAAATTAAATAAATGGAAAAAATACGACAGAAAAATCATTTGTTATTTTGAAAAAAATACAATTGTAACTAACAAAATAATATTTTGTACAAATGGATACTTAAGTAAACAAGGAATTAAATCTAGATACAATTTTCCATTAGTTCTTACAGCTAGTATGACTAGAGCTTTAACCAACGAAGAGTACGACTCTATAGGTAGACCAAAAGAGTGGGGTGTATTACCAGTAAGACCGATGGGAGCAACAATAAGAATGACTAAAGATAAAAGAATATTAATTAGAAATACTGCTGAAATTATTAAAAAAACAAATAACAACAATAAATTTTTAAGAGATAGAAAAAAACTTCATGAAATTGGAATTTACAAAAGATTTCCTTCTTTACAAAAAAACATAATTGAAAGTACATGGTCAGGAATAGTTTGTAGAAGTGGAAATAGTTCACAAATTTTTGAAAAAATTGATGACAATATTTTTGTAGCAGGATGCTACAATGGATCAGGCATAGGAGTTGGAACTTTATTTGGAGAACAAATCGCATTAATGTCATCAAATCAAGATTCAGAAGAAATAAAAATCATTCAAGAAAGAAAAAAACCTAATTGGCTGCCACCTCAACCATTTTTAAATATAGGAATATATTCAAAACTCTTTTACGAGAGAATTAGAGCATCTAGTGAAATTTAATTATTTATAATTAAATTATATTTTTTAATAATTTTATTCCAAGTGAAGCTATTAGAAAAATCTCTTGCTGCTTTTCCATATTCTTTAAATTTATTTTCAGATAAAATTTCTTGAATACTAGAATATATTTCATCAAGATTGTTGCCGTCACAAATTAAACCAGTTTTTTTATGCAATATTGCATCTGCTGCGCCACCATCTTTTCCACCTATTGAAGGCACCCCGTATTGTGCGGCCTCAATATAAGATATTCCAAAACCTTCAACTGATTTTTTATAAATTATTGAAGGCATTACAAATACATTCGAAACTGAAATAAATGCATTTTTTAAGTTTTGAGAAATATTTTTAAAAAATAAAACATTATCTTCAAGTTTTAATTCTCTTACTAGTTTTTTTATATTTTCCTCTTCTTCACCATATCCAATACAAGTATAAATAATTTTTGGGTAAATTTGTTTTAAATTTCTTAATGCCATAATTATTTTTTCATGATTTTTTCTTTTGTCATATCTTGAAACAGTAATTAGACGCGGGCTTTTATTTTTTAAAAATTTTTCAGCTTCAATTATAAATTTTTTATCAACATTTTTTGCTTCGTCTATTCCTGGGTTAATCACAATTATTTTCTCTGGTTTAACACCTACATCAATGGCTAAAGATTTAGTGTAATTAGAATTTGATACAATGATATCTGCATTATTCAATGCATTAAGAACTCTTTTGTTTAACCTTGTTCCTTTTGTATGATTTATTTCTTTAGAATGAATTAAGCATATTTTTTTTACATCTGATTTTATTAACTCAAGACTTTTCCAATGATCAGCTATTATGCATTGTACTTTCTTATTATTTTTTAAAAGGTCATTAACCAATAAAGCTTTTCTATATTTCTTAATTAATTTAATTCCTTTTATTCTTTCAATTGAAAATGAAACTTCATTATCAAATTTTTCACAACCCTCTTCATAATCTGCAAAAACTTTAATTAAATTATATTTAGATAATTCTTTAGTTAAGCCCCACATTAAATTTTGCATACCACCAACCTCGGGAGGATATGATCTAGTAACGACTAAATACATTATTTATTTAAACCACTTTATATTACAACCCATGCTTGGGATTTGGTTGTTTGGACCTTTTCCAGTTTCTGCAATTTGTTTCATTGCTTTGTGCAATTCACTATCTCCTGATGTTACAGGTTTTAAATCTTTTAATTCTCTAATTCTTCCTCTGTACTGTAATTCTAGGTTTTTATTATATCCAAAAAAATCTGGAGTGCATACTGCGCCATATTTTTTTGCAATTTCTTGAGTTTCGTCAATAAGATAAGGAAAATCAAAATTATGTTCTTTTGAAAATTTAATCATATTTTCAAATGAATCTTCTGGATAATTTTTTACATCATTAGAACAAATTGCTACTGATTTTATTCCGTTTGTTTCTAATTTTTTACAATCTTCAACAATATCTTTAATTACAGCTTTAACATAAGGGCAGTGGTTACATATGAACATAACTAAAGTTCCATTTTCACCTTTAACATCATTTAGTGAAATTTTTTTATTGTTAGTAGAGTTTAATTCAAAGTTTTCAGCTTTTTTTCCAAAATCGCATATTGGAGTTTTTGTGAGTGCCATGCTAAGTATTATATAAAGTATGTTTTACGATTTGGAAAATAAAAAACCAAAAAATTTAGGCGAAAATTGGGTCGCACCCAATGCTACAGTGATTGGCGATGTTACTTTAGAAAAAAATACAAGTATTTGGTTTAATGCTACTCTTAGAGGAGATATTGAAAATATTCACATAGGTGAGGGCTCTAATATACAAGATGGAAGCGTTTTACATACAGATCCTGGATATCCTTTAAAAGTTGGAAAAAATGTTACAGTTGGACATTTAGTTATGCTTCATGGCTGTACCATTGGAGATAATTGTTTGATCGGAATAGGCGCAGTAATACTTAACAATGTTAAAATTGGAAAAAATTCTATTATAGGTGCAAAAGCACTTATTACAGAAAATAAAGACATACCAGACAACTCACTTGTTGTTGGTGCACCTGGAAAAATAATAAGAAAAGTAACTGATGAAGAAATAAAACGAGTTAAAGAAAACGCAGTTCATTATCAAGAAAATTGGAAAAAATATTCAAAATTAAGGAACTAACCAAGCATCTTTATTAGTTTCTAAATCAAATTTTGCTCTTCGATGACCTTTAGCTGCTAGATAAAGCCATTCAATAGATTTTACATTACATTGAATTACAGTAAAATTTTTATAACCCTCTTCACTTTGTTCCATTGTAAATTCAAAATTGTCTAATTCAGGTTTTAATCCAGAAGTTGGAGTAGGAGACTTTGTTCCAGGACCATTATCAACTAAATAACATTTTCGACTTATATGACCAGTTTTAGACCAGGACTCTTTAGTTATTTCATTGTTATGATTAATAATGCATTCCACTTTCAATCTTACTTGAATCTTTTCTTCCTTGTCATAAAAGAGCATTGAAGCATTTTTATTATTTTTTAACTTAGCTATTTTGTCAGATCTAATATCACTATGAAATTGGAGAAGTTTTTTTGACTGATCAGATTTTCTAAGAACTACTATTCTACCATCAAAGTCAGATCGGTCTCCACAAACAAATACAGGAATTCTAAATTGAGAGCTTCTATTAGTCACTGCATCATCTAGCATTGACCAAATTTTTTTTTTGATTTCGTTAAAATCTTCGTAGTATGCTGGTTGCATACGCAATTACTTTCTAAATCTTCTAATTAAGCTAGAAGTATCCCATCTATTTCCACCCATATCCTGAACTTCAGCATAATATTTATCTATTACTTCAGTTATAGGTAAAGGTGAGTTGTTTTTTTTAGCTTCTTCAAGAGCAATTTTTAAATCTTTTCTCATCCAATCAACAGCGAAACCAAACTCAAACTTATCATTAATCATGGTTTTGTATCTATTTTCCATTTGCCAAGATTGAGCAGCACCTTTTGATATAACTTCAATTACATCTTCCATTTTAAGCCCTGCATTCATACCAAAATTTATTGCCTCCGATAAAGCTTGTACTAGTCCACCTATACAAATTTGGTTAACCATTTTAGCTAGTTGACCACTTCCAGATTTGCCTAGTAGCTTCATCTTTTTACTGTAACAATCAATTATATGGTTTGCTTTATCATAATCTTTTTGATCACCACCAATCATTACAGTTAGTGCGCCGTTTTCTGCACCTGCTTGACCTCCTGAGACTGGAGCATCTAAAAAACCAAATTTATTTTTTTTGGCATAATCGTTTATTTCTCTTGCAATAGTTGCTGACGCTGTAGTGTTATCTATGTAGACAGCTCCTTCTTTGATTGTTTTGAAAATTCCCTTTTCACCAAAAGTTACTTCTCTTAAATCATTATCATTTCCAACACATGTTAAAATATAGTCTGCATTTTCTGCAGCTTTTGCAGGACTATCAGCTTTTGAACCTTTATATTGAGTAATCCATTTATCGGCTTTTGAACCAGTCCTATTAAAAACAGTTACATTGTGTCCTGCTTTTGATATATATCCAGCCATTGGATAACCCATTACACCAAGACCAATGAAAGCAACTTTACATGTCATATTAAATTATGTTTAAAAGTTTAAGTTTAAAAGTAATTATTTTTGGATTCATATTTACATTTTTTTCAAGTTTTGGACAGAGTTTTTTTTTAGGATTGTTTAATTCTAGTATTAGAAATGAATTATCTATCACTCATGGACAATTTGGCTCAATATACGCATCTGCTACTTTGTTAAGTAGTTTTTTTTTAATTTGGCTAGGGAAAAAAATTGATGACATAGATGTATTCAAATTTGCTTTTTTAGTTACTCTATTGCTTTCTTTTTCTTGTTTCTTTTTTTCCAAAATTTCTTC
>CACCYQ010000024.1 GCA_902550285.1 uncultured Pelagibacteraceae bacterium
TAAAGAAACTTTTCAAAAAGAATATTGTTGGTTAAAAAATGTGGTTAAAAATATAAAAATTAAAAAATTTATATATCTTTCTTCACCTAGCATTTACTACAACAGAAGACATCCTATAGGCAGTGTAAAAAAAAGATGCGAAAAATTTATTTTGATAAATAAAAATAAATTTTCCAATGTCCAGATATGGAGACCATATAATTTGATCTCTAATTATTATTCACAAACAGATCATTTTCATAATATTTTGTTTAAAACTATGTTTATCGAAAAAAAGAAAAGCTTTACTTTTAATGGTAATGAAAATGATATGAGGGGATATTCTGATGTTAATGATTTTATAAAAGTTATGTATAAGTATTCTCTTAAAAACATTAGTTTTATTAAAGAGTACGGTAATAGAAATTTAATTAATATGAAAAATATAGTCGAATTATTTAACAAATATTACTTAAAACTAAATAAAAATAGTTTTATAGCAAATTTTAGAAAAAATAAAAAAAACATTCTTTGTATAAAGTTCAAAAAAAATAGTGTTTATTCCAAAAAAAAATCTGTATTAATAATAAACCAATATCTTAATAAAAGCCTAAATGAAAAAAAAGTGCAATATTTGTAATAAAAAATTTATTGATCGTCTATACTTAGGAAATCATCCATGCGCAGATACTTTTCTAAAAAACAAATATAAAGCTAAAAAATTAAAAAAATATCCTCTAATAGTTGGATATTGCAAATGTTCTCATTTGACATCTGTATTTCCTGTACCAAGTAGTGAACGATACGAAAAATATGATTATTCTTATACTTCTGATAATTCAATTATTTCAAGATCACATTTCAAGTCTATAGCAAAAAAAATCTGTAAGATGTTCAAAATTAACAAATATAGCTTTGTTATTGAAGCAGGAAGTAATGACGGGACTTTTCTAAATGAAATCAAAAAAAATTCGAATCCTAAACTTTTAGGTGTGGACCCATCAAAAAATATTTCTTTTTTAGCAAAGAAAAAAAAAATAAATACAATAATAGATTATTTTAATTCTAAAGTTGCAAGTAAGATAAAAAATAAATATGGATTAGCAGATGTAATCTACGGTGCTAACGTTTTTAACCATATAGATGATAATATTGATTTTTTAAAAGCATCAAATACTTTACTTAAAAATAATGGAGTTTTAATTCTAGAGGTTCCAGACCTAAATTCATTAATTAATAAGGTGGGCTTTGATACAATCTATCATGAACATCGACATTATTATTCTCAAAGATCAATATATAAAGTTCTTTCTAAGGAAAATTTCTACATAATTAAAATAGATAATATAAAATATATGGCAGGATCTATTAGAGTTTATGCAAAAAAAAGAAATGCTAACTCTAGATCAAACATTAATTATAAAAAACTTTCTTATATTAACCCAAGTCAATTTAAAAGATTTAAAAAAAATATTAATATTGTTATCAATGAAATTAAAGACTTTATAAATATTAATTTAGAAAAAAAAAGAATTGTATATGGCTTAGGAGCTGCCACAAAGGGTAATACATTATTAAACTGTTGTAATTTAGATAATAAAAAAATCAAATTTATTTTAGAAATGTCAAAATATAAAATAAATAAATTCACTCCTGGATCGGCAATTAAAATAATTAATGAAAAAAAAATCAAAAATATCAAAGCTATTTTAATACTGCCTTGGAATATAAGTTCTCACCTAATTAATAAATTTTCAAGTAAGCAAAAAATTTTATATACATCTATTCAAAAAGTAGTAAAAAAATTAAATGAAAAAAAAATTAAAAAATAATTTTAAAGACAGCAGAGGAACTATTATAGATATTTTTACTAATCAGCCCAAAGACCATTGTACACTGGTTACTTTTAATAAATCAGCTGTCAGAGGAAATCATTTTCATAAAAAAAGTACACAATATTCTTATGTTATTTCTGGAAAATTGAGAATGTTTACAGTTAAAGTAAATAAAAAAGGCTTATTAATAGGAAAAATAAAAAAAGACATCGTTAGCTCAAACACACTTATAGAGCACAAACCTTATTCTGCTCATGCATTCAAGGCTTTAAAAAAATCTAACTTATTAGCTTTTGTGAATGGAAAAAGAGGAGGAAAGAATTACGAAAAAGATACATTTAGGTTAAAAGCTAAATTAATTTAATTACGAAATTTGATTATAAACTTCCAAAGTTTCGTTTGCACATTTGTCCCAAGAAAATAATTTTGATCTATTAATTCCAAGTAATCTCAATTTTTTTTTTAATTCCTCTGAATATAAAACATCTTCAATTTTGTTTTTTATATCTTCAGGCTCTTTGGGATTGAACAAAACTGCCGCATCACCAACTCCTTCAATTATTGCCTCATGATTACTTGTAATAACTGGACATCCTAATGACATTGCTTCCAGAGGTGGAAGCCCTAATCCTTCATACATTGATGGAAAGACAAATGCAGATGCATTTAAATACAAACTATTCAAAATATTATCATTGCCATCAATTTGAATAATATTTGATATATCTATTTTTAATTCAGAAATTATTTTTTTTTCGTTTGCACTTATTTTTCCTCCACCACAACAAACAACTGAAAAATCCTTTTGTAAATTATTTGACAATGAATATGCTTTTATAAAATTTATGAAATTTTTATATCTTTTTCTTTCTCCAACGAATAAAATATAGGGTTTTTTAAAGTTGTTTTTAAATTTCATATTTATTTTAAAATTATGAGGAGCCATGTAAATTACTTTAATTTTATTTTCTTGCATGTTATAAAAATTCATTAAATCTAATTTTGTTTTATTTGAGGGGCATATAATAAAATCAATATTTTCTAAGGCTATTTTTTTAGGTCTATAATCTTTAGGATTGTTATATTCTTTGAAATATATTTCATGCACAAGATCGTAAACAGTTATAATTTTTTTAATTGAATTATTATTTGTAAAATTTTTTTCATAAAATGTTTTATGGATTATGTTAGGTTTATAAATTTTGGTAAATAACTTTGAATACATGTGATTATACTGTTTAAATAATTTTCTTGTAAAACGTGGATAATTTTTAATATAAAAACCACTAAAATAATCGAGATTATGATTTTTTAAAAAAATATTATTATTTAATGGCGCTATTATTTTTGCTTCTACATTTCTTTCAATCAATTTGTTATACAAATTTAAAAAATATCTTGTAATACCACCATAATTTTGGTGAAAAAAAATTGAGTAATCAAAAACTATTTTCATTATTTATTTAATTCCAATACGGTTGCGGGATCTAATCTAGTACCAAACCAGTTTAATCTTACATCTAAATGCGGACCTGTTGACCTACCACTTGAACCAACTGTTCCAATTATTTCTCCCCTTTTAATAACATCTCCTTTTTGAACAAAGATTTCATCCATATGCATGTACAATGTTGAAATTCCATGTCCATGATCAAAAATCAAAGTTGCTCCAGTATAATATAAATCATTTTCTACCATTGTAACAATGCCATCGGCCATTGCTTTTATAGGAGTTCCAAGATCACCTGCAAAATCTATACCGTAATGAGGCCAGCGTGGTTTACCGTTTAATATTCTTTGACTTCCGTAAACACCGGTAATTATTGCATCATCAAGAGGCAAGATGAATTTGTCTTTAAAAAAATCTAAATCTGAATTTATTTCTCTAGCTGCTACTATAAGTTTGTTTTCCCTTTTAATTCTTTCATAAACTTCTTCTGGTGGAGTTACTTTTTTTTCTTCAAGACCATCAATTCTTTGAATATTATATTTTCTTTTTTGAACACTCTTAACTATTTTTTGGGTATTACCATCAGTAGTTATTTTAATAACTACATCGTATTTTCTATCTCTATCTATTCCAAAAGCAAAAAATCCATCTTTAGAAACTTTAACTTTTTTTTTATCAATAATTACTTTTGAATTTGGATCAGTTTTACCAATAATAAAATGTCCTTGAATAAATTTTCCATTAAATTCCGTTGCATTTACTTTAATTATTAAGAAAAATAATAGTATTGAAAGTTTAATTATCTTGCTGTCCATCCACCATCTACTAATAATGAAGTTCCAGTTATCATTGAAGCCGCATCTGAAGCTAAAAAAACTACGGCTGAAGAAATTTCTGACATTTCAGCAAACCTTCCAAGAGGTATATTAGATAACATATCTCTTTTAAATTTTTGGTCCTTGAGAAATTTTTTTGTCATTGGCGTTACAACGAATGTTGGGCATATTGTATTTACTCTAATATTGTATTTTGCTAGATCTAGAGCCATTCCTTTAGTTAAACCTTCTAAACCAAATTTTGTCATACTATAAACGCTTCTTTTAGGTCCACTTACGTGACCCATTTGAGACGACATATTAACAATAGAGCCACCGATTTTTTTTCTGTTTTTTGTTTTTAACATTTTTAATGCACATAGTTGTGCAAGATTAAAAGAAGCAACTGTATTAATTTTAACCAAATATTCCATATTTTCTCTTTTTACTTTGTCAAAATATTCAGGAATATTTGTGCCAGCATTATTAATTAAAACATCAATTTTTGGCTGACTGTTAATAATTTTTTTAATTTCGTTATAATTGGTTATGTCGCATACATAAGATTTACATTTTACTTTAAATCTTTTAGTTATTTTTGAAACTTGAACTAAATCTTTTTTAGTCCTACTAATAATTACTAAATTAGATCCTGCTTCAGCTAATGCAATAGCACAAGCTTTTCCAAGACCTTTTCCAGCACCAGTAACTAATGCAATTTTGTTCTTTAAATTATATTTGTTTAAATACATTTTATATAAATAACTTTATATCAGTATAAATCAACTCTATAGCAACAGCCAATATCGCTAATAATCCAACCCAACCAATCCATCTATATTTTTTAATCCAACCTGAAATTAAAGTTGCTGCGGTCGCCATTAAGGCTATAGAAAGTACTAATCCAAAAATTAATAATGTATAATGATCCCTTGCCGCTCCAGCTACCCCAAGAACATTATCTAAACTCATTGTTACATCAGCAATTATAACTGTAGTAATTGCTTTTAAAAATGATGAGTTATCAACTTTTTTTATATCTTTTTTATCATCAATATTATTTTTAATAACATCAACATATAATTTATAACATATATAAAGGAGTAATATTCCACCGATTAATCTTAGTCCAGTAATTTGAAGCAAGTAAGCAGTAATTAAAGTAAAAAAAATTCTAAGAATTACAGCCGCTGCTATGCCCCAAAAAATGATTTTTTTTCTTTGTTCTGCAGGAAACTGTGAAGCAACCATCCCAATAATAATTGCATTATCCCCAGCTAAAACTAAATCAATAAATACAATTTGAAAAAAAATTATTACTTGATCTGTCATAATTTACTGTCCTCTATTATCATGTCTGCTGCTTTTTCAGCAATCATAATAGTTGGTGCATTGGTATTTCCTGAAGTTATATGAGGCATGACAGAAGCATCAACAATTCTTAGGTTTGATAAACCATGAGCAATTAATCTATCATTAACTACTGCCTTTTCGTCATTTCCCATTCTACAAGTGCTTACAGGATGAAATATTGTATTAGCAAACTTTCCAGCTTCAATTGCTAGAGTTTCATTATCTATAATATTAATCCCTGGTCTTAATTCTTCTGGTTCATAAGGTTTATAAGCATTTGAATTCATGACTATGTTTCTAACAATCTTAATTGATTTACCTGCAATATCTCGATCTTCATCCGTTGATAAATAGTTCATTTTTATTTTAGGTGATACTCTTGTGTCTGGGGATTTTATTTCTATTGTTCCTCTACTAGTGGGTCTGACATTTGTAATAGTTGGTGTGAAAGCAGGAAATTTGTGAAGAGATGATTTTCCCAATAAATCTGTACTAGCGGGAGATATATGAAATTGTAAATTAGGTGTTTCTAAATGAGGATCACTTTTTATAAAACCACAACCGTAACTAGCTCCAACTGCCAAAGGTCCTTTTCTGAATAATAGAAATTTTAATCCAGTTATTATTTTTTTTGAAATACTATAATAAATATCATTAAGAGTTTCTAAATTCTTTATTTTATAAACAGGCCTAAGCATTAAATGATCTGTAAGATTAGCACCAACTGAAGAATGATCTTTAACTACTTCAACATTATTATCTTTTAATAGTTTGCCTGGGCCAATACCAGAAGCTTGTAATATATGAGGTGAACCAATAGTTCCTGCTGACAAAATTATTTCTTTTCTTACATCGACAGAAAATAATTCATTATTAATCCAGTAATTGACTTTAATTGCTTTTTTATTTTTAAAATCAATATTTTTTATATGTGCGTTAGTAATAATTTTTAAATTTTTTCTTTTTTTTATAGGATTTAAGTAACCAACAGCTGCACTACATCTAAAGCCATTTTTAACTGTGAAAGGGAAATAGCCCATACCTTCATTATCTCCAGTGTTAAAATCTTCTGTTTTTTTATAACCAAACTCTTCCGCAGCTTCTAAAAATAAATCTAAAACTTTGAAGGTTGCTCTGATTTTTTCAACTTTTATAGGACCACCAGAACCATGAAATTCGTTCGCACCAAATTGAAAGTCTTCAGATTTTTTAAAGTATGGTAATACATCTTCCCAAGACCAGCCTACATTTCCTAATTGTCTCCAATAATTATAATCGTTAGATTGACCTCTTATATATAGCATTCCATTTATAGATGAACTTCCACCAAGAGTTTTTCCTCTTGGATAAACCATTTCTCTATTATTACAGTTTGGTTCTTTCTCTGTTGTAAAACACCAGTCCGTTTCAGGGTTATGCATTGTTTTGAAATATCCTCCTGGAATATGTATCCAAGGGTTTGAATCTTTTCCACCTGCTTCCAATAACAAAACATTAAATCTTGGATTTTTTGTTAGCCTATTTGCTAAAACACATCCAGCTGATCCAGCTCCGATTATAATGTAATCGAAATTTTCCATGTTAGAATGTTTATAATCAGTTATTAAAAAAACGCCAGTATAACCAAGGCTTAATCAGGTTGTATTTGATAAAATTTTTACTTGTCATAATTATAATATTTGAAACACTTAGTTTTTTAAAAAATTAACTAAAGAGGGAAAAACATGAAAAAAATCATTTCGATGTTATTTGCTATTAGTTTAGTGTTTGGTTTTATTTCAAATGCTAATGCAGCAAAAACATTAAAGTGTCAAACTGTTATCAGTGCTAAAGCTGATGAAGTAGTTATGTTAAAAGACTTCACAGATACAGTTACTGCTTTAACAGGTGGATCACTAAAATTTGAAATCATGCCTGCAGGTACGGTAGTTGGAGTTAAAGAAACTCTAGATGCAGTAGATAAAGGTTTGATTGACTGTGGTTTTGCTTGGACACACTATTGGTCAGGCGATCACCCAGCGGCAATGTTATTTGGTTCGCCAGTAGCAGGAGCAGGAGTAGGAATTGACAATATTGCATTCTTATCTTGGTTCCAGTACGGCGGTGGAAAAGAACTATATGATCAACTATGGTCAGAAATGGGAAGAGACATAAAAGGATTTATGCTTCAACCAGTTGGACCAGAGGCATTAGGTTGGTTTCCAAAACCAATTAAAGATATGGCTGACTTTAGAACTTATAAATTCAGAACTCCTCCGGGAATTCCAGGACAAACTTATAAAGACATTGGTATAGCGTCAGTTGCTATGGGAGGTGGAGATATTCTTCCAGCTCTTCAAGCAGGAACAATTGATGCTGCTGAATGGTGTTGTCCAAAACCTGACTTGGTGTTTGGTTTTTACAAAGTTCTAAAACATTATTACCTACAAGGTTTACACCAAGTAGTGGTTAATGCTGATTTTTACATGACTGGAAAAACATACAATGGTTTAACTGCTCATGAGAAAAAATCTCTTGAAGTTGCAGCAAATGCATCTTTAGCAAAATCATTAAGCTACAGAATATATGAAAATGGTAAAGCTCTTGCTGAATTAACAACTAAGCATGGTGTTATATTAGAAGATACTCCTTCTGATTATTTCGTGGAGTATATGGCAGCAGCTAAAGCTACTTTGAATAAAAATGCAGCAGGAAATGCATTTTTCAAAAAAGTTTGGGATTCTCAAAAAGCTTTTGCTGATATAGCTGTTCCATTCTGGAGTGGTGCTCAAATGTCTAATGCTAAGCTAGGAATGGCTCACGCAGCGACATTGAAGTAATATAGTTTAAATAAAAAACTATAATCAAATTAGAATAAAGCGGACTTTAAAGTCCGCTTTATTTTTTTATAAGGCATTATGACAAAAGAAACAGGTAGACTAGATATTTCAGATGAAATGATTGCCGAAAGGCGAGGTGGATCAGGTAAAATGCCTGATGATATGCCTAAATGGATGGCAAAATCTATTACTTCAATTGATAAATTTAGCAAGATAACAGGCAACATAGTTTGTTGGATCTTAATGCCATTAATTTTAGCAATGACATACGAAGTTTTTGCAAGAAAATTATTTTTAGCACCTACAATTTGGGCCTACGATATTAGCAGATTTCTTTATGGTGCTTTATTTATGTTAGGTGCTGGTTATGCACTTTCAAAAGGAGTTCATATAAGAGCAGACTTTTTATACAGAAATTTTAAAGTAAAAAATCAAGGTTTAATTGATTTTGTTTTATACATTTTATTTTATTTTCCAGGACTAATTGTGTTTCTATATATGACTACTGGGTTTCTTCAGGAGTCAATAATGCGAGGAGAAAGAGGCATGGACACTACTTGGATGCCTTATATGTGGCCCATAAAATCATGTTTATGGTTTGGAATTGTTTTTTTATTAATACAAGGAGTCTCAGAATTATTTAAAAGCTATTACGCAATGACCAAGGGAAAGTGGCCAGGTAATGAATGATTGCTGAATTTATTGATCCAGCTATATTAGGTTTCATTTTAATTGGAGTAATGCTTTTTTCTATATTTGTTGGTTTTCCAATTTCTTTTACTTTAATATTTTTAGGTTTTGTCTTTGGTTATCTGGGTTTTGGAAAACTTGTTTTTTATTTAATGACTTTGCAATTTTCGATGGTTATGACAGAACAAACCTTAGCCGCCGTCCCGCTCTTTGTATTTATGGGTATAATGATGGAGCAAGCTGGATTAATGGAAAGATTATTTTCAGCATTTCAACTAATGTTAGCTAAAGTTAGAGGATCTTTATATTATGCAGTACTTTTTGTTTCAGTAATTTTTGCTGCAGCCACAGGTATAGTTGGTGCGTCTGTTACAATTTTAGGAATTATGGCAGCAAAATCTATGAACAGATCAGGCTACAACGTTAGATTGGCCGCCGGAACAATTACAGCTGGTGGTACTTTAGGAATATTAATTCCGCCAAGTATTATGCTTGTTGTAATGGGTCCTATAATGGAAATTCCAGTGATTGATTTATTTGCAGCTGCAATCATACCCGGGATTCTACTTGCTAGCTTATATGCAGCTTACACGACTATTAGATGTATGATGGATCCAAAACTAGGCCCACCATTACCTGAAGACATGAGAGCAACAAGTATGAAAGATGTTTGGATTGAATTTTTTCTTGGCTTAGTTCCACCTGCTGCATTAGTTTTTGCTGCTCTAGGAAGTATATTATTTGGTTTTGCAACCCCAACAGAAGCAGCTGGTTGTGGTGCAATGGGAGCATTGCTTTTATCTCTTGCTTACAAAAAATTAACTTTTTCAAAATTACAAGAAGCGCTTGTCAAAACTTTGGAGATCTCTGCTTTAATTATGGTTTTAGTAGCTGCATCAAACTTTTTTGGAGCAGTTTTTGCAAGACTGGGTACTCCAATGCTTTTAACAGAATTTTTATTATCCTTAGAAATGAACAAATATTTAATTTTAGCTATTGTAATGGCAGTGATATTTCTTTTAGGTTGGCCTTTAGAATGGGTGCCGATAGTTATGATTATTGTTCCGATAATTTTACCTTTAATTGAAGCTCTTGGTTTTAATTTAACATGGTTTGCAATTTTGGTTGCAGTCAATTTACAAACAGCCTGGCTTTCGCCACCCGTTGCTTTATCAGCATATTTTTTAAAAGGGGTTGTTCCAGAATGGGATTTAAAAGATATTTACCTAGGAATGATGCAGTTTATGGTTTTACAAATCATTGGACTAATAATAATAATAATATTCCCAAAAATAGTACTATGGCTACCTACTGTCTTGTATGGACAGTAAAATATATTGGTTTAATATATAAAGAGTGATTCAAGAAAAAGAAAATTTTACTTTAACAAATTGGGAATTAGTATCTGTAAACCCCGCTGATAAAAACTGGACATGGAAAGATTTATTCTGTTTTTGGGGAGTTAATGTTCAAACACTTATTTTTTTTTCGCTAATAGCTTCTTTTTATCTTTTATATGATTTAAATATTTTTATTGTTCTATCCGGATCTGTAGTAGCTTCACTATTAGTTTATATTTTTTCAAACTTAATTGGCAAACCTTCACAAAAATATGGATTACCATTTCCAGTAATTCTAAGAACTTCCATGGGAGGAAATGGAGCAAAATATGTTGGATTGTTAAGAGGAATCGTTGGTATTTTTATGTTTGGAGTACAAACTTTTTTTATATCTAAATCAATCGGCTATTTAATCAGAGTATTAATTTTTACAACAGATAAGAACTTATTAGATGAGAACTTATTTCTAATATTTTTTATGGGTATAGACATAATTGATGGTATAGCCCTTTTAATTACATTGCTCATTCAATATTATCTTTTTAGTAGAGGAAAGTATTTTCTTAAATCATTTATAAGTTTTTCTGCGTATTTTGTATATTTTGGATTAATATTATTTTTAGTAATAATTTTTTCAGAAAATTTAAATGAATTAACTAGTTTATTAAAATCATATTCAAGTATAGAAAATATAGTATCAAAAAAAAATATTTTTCCTTTGCTAACAGTTGTGGGAACTATGTTTTCTTATTTTTCAATTATTATTGTTAATTATGGTGATTATTCAAGATATGTTAAAAATCAAAAAGAACTTAATTTTGGTAATTTAAGTTTAATATTAAATTTAATTATATTTAGTTTTTTAAGTGTGCTTATAGTTTTAGGAGCTGACATAATCTTAACAAAAAATTCGATGCAAGCTGAGCAAATACTAACTAATCCTACTGATATAATAGGAAAAATGAATAATACTTTTTTAACTATTGTTGCCCTAATATTTATTTTATTTTCATCTTTATCAACAAATTTAATTGCAAATTACGTTCCTTCACAAAATGTTTTGCTAAATTTACTCCCAAAAAATCTATCATTAAAAAGCTCTGGGATTATTATTGTTGCCTCTGGACTTTTTGTGGGACTATTTTGGTTACCATTTTTAAGTAAAATTGGAATTTTATCTATAGTAGACACTTTCGGTGCTTTTTTTGGCCCAATGTTTGGAATAATAATTTCAGAAATATATTTAATAAAAAATAAAAATCTAGTAATTAAAGATATTTTTTCTTCAAAAGAAAATAGCGCTTACTTCTATTCAAATGGATGGCACTATAAGGGGTTATATTCTCTTATTATTGGTTTTATATTTTCTGCATCTACGATTTGGAATCCACAACTGAATTTTTTACAGTCATTTGCATGGATTATTGGTGCATTAGTATCATCAATTACTTATTATCTTTTAGTTAGTAAATAAAATGAAGGCTCTTGTATATACTGGAACTGAAAAATTAGAATATAAAAATTTTGATGATCCAAATATAGTTAATGATGAAAGTATAATTAAAGTCTCAGCATCAGGTATTTGTGGTTCCGATATGCATGCATATCATGGCAAGGATGAAAGGCGAATTCCTCCTTTGATTTTAGGTCATGAAGTAAGTGGAACCATTGAAAAAGGCCTTAACAAAGGAAAAAAGGTAGTTTTAAATCCATTAATAACTTGTGGAAATTGTGAATATTGTAAATCTGGAAGTGAACACCTTTGTAATAAAAGAGTTCTTTTAGGAATGAATAGACCCGTAGAAAGACAAGGAGGATTTGCAGAGTTAGTTTTAGTTCCAAACAAAAATATTTATGAACTTCCAGAAGGACTTGAAATGAAAAAAGCACCCATTGCTGAACCAACAGCTGTATCTTTGCATGCTGTTGAATTAGGGGAAAAAAATATAAAAAAATCTTTTAATGATTGTAGAGCTTTAGTTATAGGAGGAGGAGCAATAGGATTACTTTGTGCGCTAATACTAGAAAAAATCAAAAACTGTGGCGAAGTTTATTTATCTGAACCAAATCAAAAACGATTAGAAGTTTGTTCAAAAAATTTAAAATCCACCTCAATAACTCCCAAAGACCCAAGTCTCAAAGAAAATGATTTTGACTTAGTTTTTGACACAGTTGGACTTGAAGTAACTAGAAATTCTGCGATTAAACACATTAAACCTGGAGGTACAATAGTTCATATTGGCCTGTCCCAACCATCGGGAGTTTTTGATTTTAGAAAAACTACGCTTCAAGAAATTACTTTTATAGGCACATACTGTTATACAAATAAAGATTTCGAGAATACATTGGATCTTTTGTCAAAAAATAAAATAGGTGATTTAAATTGGATAGAATTTAAAAATTTGAGCAGTGGAGCTGAAGCATTTAAAGAGATCCACGATGGAACATGCTCAGCTCCAAAAATTATATTAATACCTTAATTTAAAGGCTTTTCTAAGGGCAAAATAATAGATTTATTTGCTTTTTTATCTTTAGCTACTACAGGTGCTAAAATTATTATAGACCAGTAAACTAGAAGTAAAAATATTGACAGTGATTTCAAAGCTTTTCTCCATTTTCAATACAATTTTCTTTGTTAATTTTGTTGTCAAAATCATTCAAAGTTTCATTGTTTACTATCCAAATGAAAGATTTTTCGTAGGTCTTATCACTTGCTAATTTAGTACACTTTTTTCCTAGTTTTACAGAATGTGTACTACAGTTAGTTAAAAGTAATAAAATTACAATTGATAATATTTTTTTCATATACTTAATACTAATCAATAATAATGTAATTTGATTGTCTTAATAGTGTCGAAATTTTGATTTTTCAATTTAATTGAAATTTATTTTTATAACCTATATGGATGCCTAGGTGATAAAAATTTTTAAAATTTCAATATTCATTTTTTTTACAATATCAGTAAATGTTAATGGCGAAACTATAAAAGTGTTTGAATTTACAGAGCAAGAGTTAACAACTTTAAAAGTTAGAAAAGTTAAAGGAAAAACTAAGTGGACACTGGGATCAAACGATAATGGCAATTATATTAGAGCAGAAGCTGAAGGAACGGGTTCTGGACTTGGAAAAGAAATA
>CACCYQ010000025.1 GCA_902550285.1 uncultured Pelagibacteraceae bacterium
ATTTTTTTAGATTAAAAATACCTTTATTATTGTTAGAAATGGTACCTTTTGGCGCTCCCTTGTCTCTTATAAAATTAGTTAAGCTTCTGGTGTCCAATCCTGTTATTCCTACAATTTTATTTTTTTTCAGCCATGTATCTAATTTTTTTAAGGACCTATAATTTGATGGATTGGTTATTTCCGTATTAAAAATAACTCCTTTTGTCCAAACCCTGTCTGACTCATGATCTTCTTTGTTAGTGCCAACATTACCAATATGTGGAAAAGTAAAATTAATAATTTGTCCAGCATAAGATGGATCAGATATAATTTCTTGATAACCTGTTAAAGAAGTATTGAAGCAAACTTCTCCTGTTGCAGTTCCTTGGTAACCAATACCGATACCCTTAAATATTGTTTTATTTTCAAGAACTAAAACGCCTGATGATAAATGTGAAAAATTTGCTGAGTTTAGATTTTGCTTTTTGTTCAATTACAACTCATGAGTTAAAGGTTAATACAATAAAACCTATTTTTCCGCAACAGCTCTACTGTATATTTTTAAAAAAATTTTTTCTTTTCAACAAAATCTTTTATAGAGTATCGAAAAAAAAATAATGCCATTAAGAGATAAAATTGAAACAGACTACAAAAATAGTCTAAAATCTAAAGATAAAGCTAAAATATCAACTTATAGGTTAATTCTAGCTGGTATAAAAGATTTAGATATCATTAATCGTTCAAGCCCAGACAAAAAAGATACCAATGATGAAGACATTAAAAAGCTATTGAAAAAAATGATCAAGCAAAGATCAGAGTCTATAGAAATGTACAAAAAAAATAATAGAAATGACTTGTTAGAGATTGAAGAGAAAGAAGTCAAAGTTTTATCAGAGTATTTACCGAAACAACTATCAGAAGAAGAAACCAAAAGTATATGTAATGAATTAGTAAAAAAAATAGGAGCTTCATCAATTAAAGATATGGGCAAAGTAATGGGAGAACTAAAGAAAAATTATTCTGATAGTATAGACTTTTCTAAAGCGGGTGGGATTTTAAAAGAGATTTTAAATAAATGAAATATCCAAAAGAATATTTAGATGAAATAAAATCTAGACTTAAAGTTTCATCAGTGGTTTCTAGAACAGTTAATTTAAAAAAAAGAGGAAAAGAATTTGTAGGACTTTCACCATTCAAAAATGAAAAAACGCCTTCATTTACTGTAAATGATGAGAAAGGTTTTTATCATTGTTTTAGCACATCTGAACACGGAAATATTTTTGATTTTCTAATGAAAACTCAGAATTTAAAATTCGGAGAAGCTGTCAAAAGTTTAGCGAGTCTTGCTGGAATGCAGCCTTATACGTTTTCTAAAGCTGATGAAGAAAGAGAAAAAAATCGCGAAAAATATTCTTTAATTTACAATAAATATGTTGAGTACTATCATAACGAGTTGATTGATAATGAAAATTCAAAAAATGCAGTTGAATATTTAAAAAAAAGAAAAATTTCTATTGAGCAAATAAAAAAATTTAAAATAGGTTTTGTTGAAAAAAATCCAAATTTTTTTGAGACTCTTAAAAAAGATTTCGAAGAGAAAAATATTATTGATACAGGCTTATTTTATTTTGATGAAAAAAGAAAAAAATATATTGAAAGATTTAGAGAAAGAATTATTTTTCCAATAAATAATATTTCAGGAAAACCAATTGCCTTAGGCGGTAGAACAATTCAGAATACTAACTATTTAGCAAAATATATTAATTCTCCAGAAACAATTTTTTTTAAGAAGGGTTCAAACTTATATAACTTAGATTTTGTAAGAAAATTATCTAACAAAGTAAGCAATGTTTTTTTAGTAGAAGGATATATGGATGTTATTGGTTTAAGCAACAATGGAATTGAAAATGCTGTGGCAAACTTAGGAACTTCATTAACCGAAAGACAAATTTTAGTTTTAAATCAATTTTTTGAACATGTTATCATTTGTTTTGATGGAGATGAGAGTGGATATAAGGCAGCGTTAAGAGCTGCAGAAAGTGCAATAAAGGAACTACAACCTGAAAAGAAAATTTCTTTCCTTTTCTTGCCTGATAACGAAGATCCAGATAGTTTTTCTAATAAAAAAGGTAAAGAATACTTTTTAAACTACGCAAAAGATAACTCTATTTCAATTCATAAGTTTATTTTTAAACACTATAGTGATCAAACGGATAATAATCCTTCATCATTAGCTATATTTGAAAAAAAACTAAGGTCAATATCAAGCTCAATTAAGGATGAGTTCATTAGAAAATATATAATCGAATATTTTTTAGAAAAAATTTCTGACTTAACTCCATACTCAAATAACAGAAGCAAATTCAAAAATAAAAAATCAAGATCATTAAATTCAACGAAAAAACACATGGATGAAACAAAATCTTTAAGTCCAATAGAGTTAAAGGAATTTTCTTTTTTATATTTGGTACTTGATAATATTGAACTTGTTAAAAATAATACAAAGTTAATTGAAAATGTAAAAATATTTACCAAGGAAAATAAATTGGTCTATGATGAATTTGTAAATAATTTAAAAAATAAAGAAGAATTTTCTTTTGACAATCTATCTATTGATAAACAATTAATTGATAGAATATTTAAATTTGCTTCTATAAAGCATATAGTTAAGAAGAACAAATCTAATGATCAACAAATCCTTGATTTACTAGAAGAGATAATCAGAGACCTAAAAAATTATGAGCTAGAATTTAGAATAGAGCAGCTAGAATCAAAATTTTCAAAGGATTTAAGCGAGAGTACTTTTAATGAATTAAGAGAACTCAAAAAATTGCAAAAAACCAATTAAAATATTCAAATTAGATATAGATTTTTTTAAATATAGCATTATACAAGTCTTCCGAACTTTAAATTGTTGTGGAAAGAATTATTACCAAATCATTTGCAAGACTCATGGGAAGAGGAATCCATAGGGGCTTCATAACTCATGAAGAATTAAATAAATCACTAGGAAAAAGAAATTTATCTCAAGAGAATTTAGATCAGGCATTTATTCACATTTTAGATGAAAAAATTATTCTAGTTGAAAAAAAATCTGATTTTAAAGTTTTAAGAAAGAAAGAATCTTCTTCAAAAGATGAAGGCAAATCATCTGAAAAAAGTGACGATCCTATAAGAATGTACTTAAGAGAAATGGGAGGGGTTGAACTTCTTTCAAGAGAAGGTGAAATTGCAATAGCAAAAAGAATTGAGGCTGGGAAAGATGTAATGTTAAATGCTTTATCCCAAAGCCCAATTACTGCTCAGCAATTTTTTGAATGGAATGAAAAGCTTCAAAAAGATGAAATTTTAGTTAGAGAAATTATAGATATCGACACAAATTATATGGATGACGACGAAGAGGGTGATGAATCAAAAAGCAAAAACTCTAATGACGGAAACAAAGAAGAAGGGTCTAGCACAACAAGCAACAATGAAGAAGATGAATTCAACCCAACTCTTGCAGCAATGGAATCTGAAATTAAACCAAAGGTTTTGCAAACTGTACACGATTTAACTAAAGAGTACAATAAACTGATAAAATATCAGAAAGAAAAATTAGATTCAGTTTTAAATTCTAAAACATTTTCTTCATCAAAAGAAAAAAACTATTTAAATATTGTTGAAAAAATTTTGGTTCAAATTAAATCTTTGCAGCTATCTCCATCGGTTTTAGAGGAGCTAGTTCAAAAACATTATATAGAAAATAAAAAAATTATTTCTTTAGAGGGAAATTTACTAAGACTAGCTTTAAATCAAAAAATTTCTAGAGATGAATTTGTTAAATTTTATATTGGCAACGAAATAAACCCTAATTTAAAAACATTTTTGGATACCAACGATTCATGGAAAAAATTCTTTCAAAAAAATAAAAATGAATTTAAAAATATAAGAGAAAGACTAATAGAAATAAGTCATAAACTCGGAATATCCGTTACAGATTATAAAAAATTAGTTAGTAGAATTCAAAAAGGTGAAAAGGAGTCCAGAATAGCAAAAAAAGAAATGGTAGAAGCCAATTTAAGATTAGTAATATCTATTGCTAAAAAATACACAAATAGAGGATTGCAATTTTTAGATCTAATTCAGGAAGGCAATATTGGATTAATGAAAGCTGTAGATAAATTTGAATATAGAAGAGGTTATAAGTTTTCTACATATGCAACATGGTGGATTAGACAAGCAATTACAAGGTCAATAGCCGATCAAGCTAGAACAATTAGAATTCCAGTACACATGATAGAAACAATTAATAAGATAGTTAGAACTCAAAGACTAATATTGAGTGAATTTGGAAGAGAAGCAACACCGGAAGAGTTAGCAAAAAAATTAAGAATGCCATTAGATAAAGTTAGAAAAGTTTTAAAAATTTCTAAAGAACCTGTATCGTTAGAAAAACCAGTTGGAGATGAAGAAGATAGTAGTTTAGGTGATTTTATTGAAGATACAAAAGCTTTAGACCCATTAGATCAGGCTGTAAAATCTAATTTAAGTGAAGCAACCACAAAAATTCTTTCTACATTAACGCCAAGAGAAGAAAGAGTTTTAAGAATGAGATTTGGAGTAGGGATGAATACCGACCATACTTTAGAAGAGGTTGGACTGCAATTTTCAGTGACGAGAGAAAGAATAAGACAAATTGAAGCTAAGGCACTTAGAAAACTTAAACATCCTAGTAGATCAAAACAATTAAAAAGTTTCCTAGAAAGTTAAGGGCCGTTAGCTCAATAGTAGAGTACTGCATTGACATTGCAGGGGTAGTTGGAGCGTAACCAACACGGCCCACCATTTAATATTTATCTTCAATTGATAACTAGTAAAAAATGATATAATAAAAATATTTTTGGGCGATTAGCTCAGTTGGTTAGAGCAGTACACTCATAATGTATTGGTCCCAGGTTCGAGTCCTGGATCGCCCACCACTTTATTTATTTTGTTAGTTTCTTCAATGATCTATTATATATAGCAAAAGCAAGCTTCTCTTTCTCTAGAACCTTTTTTTTTAAGCCTTCATCTTTATCTTTAAAAAAATCATTTTTATCATAATCACTCTTATTATGGTGGGGTATTTTAATGTTATTTAAATAATTTTTTAAAAAAGGATTTGTTAAATAATTATTTATATTGGAAATTTTTTCAATCGGCACAAATGTATCCACATGAAAATATTTTTCAATGTTTTCACATATGTCCTCGATATTTTTTTCTAACAAATTTTTAAAATTTAAGCAGCAAGAATATATTAAAAGATGCGATAACCATCCAGCATTTTTAATTTTTTTTTTTTTTAATAAGTAAAGATGAAATTTCATATCTAAAGCCCCTATAAGTTTTTTTTCAATTTTTTCTAGTTCATTTATATTGGTCTCGATATCTAATAACCCATTTATCCATTTATCAAAATTTTTTTTATCATCTGGTGAATAAATGTCATGTGACCAGCTTGATCCTTTAAATGAAAAAAATGATTTATACCAATCAAATGGATTTCGTACAGTTGTAAATTTATAATAATCATTTGTATTATATTTTTTGCTTAAAAAATCGATTGAACCATGAGGAGGATCTGTGTTTAAAGTACCTGGGATTTTTGAAATCTTACTTCTAATGCTAATTCCACCTGTTTTTGGAATATGAATATAAATAAATTTTTGTTCAGGATTTATTAACATTATTTAGAACCTCTTCCCAATTTACTGTTGGAGCCAACCAATGCAGATCCATATGAGATGAATAACTAGGAATTGATGAAATCAGACTTGAACCATTTTTCCATAGGTCTAAAAACATTTCATGATCTTTGGTTTTACCAGATTCAATAAAATTAAATTTTTTATAAATTTCATAATGTTTTTTAAAAGTTTTAAATTTTACTGCAAAAGAAAGTGTTGTTGATGGCACAGTTCGCCAGTGACAAGATTTTCCTAATAAAATTTTTGATTGTAATTTTTGATACATTGGTAGTTTGTATTTATCAGGATGATCATAAAGACTGATATGTTCTGACCTTAATTCAAATCCTTCAAGTAAAACTTTGTTCCAATTTTCTAAATGTAAATAGTCATCTTCGATAAAATAAATTATTTGTTCATCTGAAAAATTACTGTTTTTAACATGTTCTAATGTAATCGCCCAACTTTTTGCTTGAGAACCACCATCTATTTTAACTACTTTAAATTCCTTTTCATTTTTTAAAAAATGTTCATCAGAATTTCCATCCATCAAAAACGTTATATTTGACAAATTTTTATCAATTGTTTTCTTTAAATTTTTATAACAAGCATTTTTAGAAAAACCTTTTAATCTCTCCCTATCTTCACTAAATTTTGAGATATTACAGTGTCTTGAAAATATTTCAATTTTTTTCATTTATTTTTTTTTATAATGTTTATTGCTTCTTCAGGATCAATATAATTCAGTTCATCGTTTTTATTTAAAAAATCTTTAAATTTTAAATTTTTTAAATTTATATAATCATCAAAATATTCTACATTTTTTTCATTCTTTTTTACTACCCCAACTCCACTGTTAGCTTTAATTATAAAAAATTCCAAATTTTTTGTTTTATTCAATTCATGAGAAACTTTCCAAACATCGCCACACCACGGTTCTCCCATTTGAGGGACAAATTCTTCCATGAAATTTCTAGGTATAAGATCGTGTATAAATAAATAACCACCGATATTCAAAAAATTTATTGAATTAATAATATCTTTTCTACATTGTTCAAAAGTATGCAGACCATCAACAAATATAACATCAAACATTTTTTTATTATTTTTAAAAAAATTATCAGATGTCATTCTTAGATTTCCCCCTTTTATTGGATCAACGCCAGTTTTGTCAATTACTGGAATAGAGTTATAAGTAAAGTTATTGGCAACGCCAATCTCAAGATATTTACAGTTGCTAAATTTATTTGTTGCTAAAGAAATAAAAGCCATTCTTGTGTAAAAAATTTTATACCAGTCTATATCTATGACAATATCACAAAATTTATCCTCCAATTCTGCTTTAAAAACACAGGATGAAGGAAAACTTTCTTTTTTAAATTTTTTATAATGTTTTTTTAGCATAATTAGATTTTATTCTTTTTTATATTTATAAATCTATCTTTAAAATATCTTCTTAAATGTTTTCCATGAAAACCAAATACATTTTCGTTATTAATTCCAAATTCTTTATTGGTTTCAACATGCTCTAATGAAAATTTTGCAGCCAACTCTATTGGAGCAAAATTAATTTTTTGGCTTAATAAATCATCATAGAGATAATGGCACATTATTACATCTTCAGTTAATAAAGGAAAATTTAATTTTAATAAATCTATATTTTTTGTAGCAAGAGCAAGCTTTTTACTTCTAAGTGAAAACCCTCCATTTCCAACTCTATTTTTTTTTAAATCTATCTCTAAGTCTTTTTTTGGTTTTATTATTTTTGTCCAAGGAGCTCCAATATAATCATATTTTAAAAATTCTTCTAACCATTGACTTGGATTCACAACAAAACTATCGGATTGAATAACAAGACAATGAGAGGTTTCAAAATATTTCCATAGGTCATTAATCATTATTTTATTGTATCCATTAATATCTATCTTAGGTATTTCTATATATTCGATTTCTGGAAAATGAATTTTAGGTTTTTCTGATGATAAAAGTTTTATAGAAGCAAACTCTATTTCAAAAGAACTAATTTTTAAGGAATCTTGAGTGTGATCAATTTCTACAGAAGATGCAGCAAGCAAAGTAACATTCGGTAATTTTATTTTTTTATTCAATTTTTATGTTTTTTGTAAATTTCAATTATATTATTTGCTATAGTTTTTTTATTAAACTGTATTTTATACTTTTTTCCATATTCTAAAGATTTTTCTCTATAATTATTATATTCTTTTTCTACTTCTTCTATTTTATTTTTAAGTGATTTTGGATCTGGTTCACAGAAAAATTCATTTGGAGCAAACTCTTTTGCAGTTAAATTATCAGAACACATTAAAGGAACTGAGCCACAAATCATTCCTTCTATCATCGATAAACCAATGCCTTCAGCTTTAGACGGCAATAATAAAAACTTTGACGAATTATATAATTCGTTTAGTTTTTCATCTTTTACAATTCCCAAATAATTTCCAAATTTAGGATCTTCGGGGCCACAAAATATAATATTTTTAATTTCATTATCATTTTTAAATGTTTCATGTATTAGGCTCACTCTTTTTACAGGATCATTTGCTCTTCCTACGTACAGAAAATTATTTGTTTTTTTTATATTTTCATTAAAATAAACATCCTTTGCAGGATTATAAATTACTTCAATTTGCTTGTTATAAAATTTTGATAAATCTTTTTTTACTTTATTGCTTATAACAGAAACTATATCTGCATGCTCTCTCATTAAAGTTGACTCGATTGTTAGTTTTTTCATCACCCCAGGGAAGTGCCAAGGAACATCTAAAAAATTAAAAAAAAGTATTGCTGCAGGAAATTTTTTTTTAAGCTTTATGCCATTTAAATATTGGCCAGGATCATTGCAATAAATTAAATCAGGACTATCATTATTTAGTTCATGTCCCAATTCTTGAATACCCTCTCTAATCCTAATGATTTGGCCCGTAGGCCCTTCCCATCCCAGTCCTGCAAATTTTATTTTATTCATAAAATCTATTAATATTAAAAATAAACTTTATAATCAAATTTCTATGATTGTTGATTCTTTTCTTTATTTTAATGAAAAAGAACTAGCTGATTTAAGAATAAAGTATCTTAATGATGTAGTAGATAGTTTTGTTGTTATTGAGGCAAATGTTACTCATCAGGGAAAAGCTAAACAATGGAATTTTTCAAGTTTATTAGAAAATGAATTAAAACAATTTAAAGACAAAATTAAATATCATCAGCTTAAAATAGATATAAATAAAGTTAAAAAAGATGAAGGATGGATATTTGAAAATGTTAAAGGCGGACTTTCATGGAAAATTGAAAATATGCAAAGAAACTATATTCAGAATGCATGCAAAGATTTTTCTAAAGATGATATAATTCTTATCAGCGATGTAGACGAAATACCTTCTAAAAATAAAATCCAATTTTTAAAAAATTGTAACTTCGACGAAATTGCTCCAGTTGGTTTTGAACAATTTTTATTTCATTTAAATTGTAGTTATTTAAATTTAGAAAAATGGATAGGAACTACTGCAACTACAAAAAAAATAATTGAAAAATATAAACCACAAGATTTAAGAAATAGAAGGTATAGAATGTCTTCTTTTGCTCAGGCCGGCTGGAGCTTTTCATCTTTTGGAGGAGCTTCTAAAGTAGCAGAAAAATTTGAAGCATTTGCCCATGATGAATATAATAAAGTAGAATTTAAAAGTCCCGAACATATTAAAGAGTGTATCGAAAATGGTTCAGACTTATTTAAAAGAAAGGTAAAAAAACAAAAGATTTCTAAGGATTTCTTCCCTCAAGATTTACTTAATATTATGAAAGAAAATAACAATTACTACTTTAACAAATGATATACGTTTCAGTTACTACAATTCCTCAAAGAATTAAAACAATTAATAAATCCATTGAGTCTTTAATTAATCAGACTGTAAAACCTGACAAAATTTTTATTAATATCCCAAAAATTTATAAAAGGTTTGAAAAAAAAATTGAAGATAATGAAGTACCTAATTTTCCTGAAATTGTAGAAGTCACACGGTGTAATGATTTTGGACCTGGAACTAAATTGTTAGGATCGATTAATAAAATTGACAAAAATTCTTTGCTAATTTTAGCTGACGATGATCATGTATATGATAATTTTATGATCGAGAAGTTTAATGATCATTTTACACTATCTCCAAATAATGCTTATAGTTTTTATGTTCATCCTCTTGGAAATCTTGGAGTAGGGCAAGGAGCCGATGGTTTTGCAATAAATACAGATCATTTAGATGGGATTGAAATGTTTTACGATAAAATAGTTAAGGATTATAAAGAGTTATTTATTCATGATGATTTATGGATTTCATATTATTTATTTTTTATAAAAAGAATAAAAATTTTGTCATTGCAAAAATATCTTAAAATGAATGAAGACGGAAAAAGAAAAACAATTTATGAAATTCATAATTCTCAATCAACTCTTATTTCCAACTACGGAACAAATATAATTCAAGCAGTTCAGGAAAGAGATAAAAGAGCTGTAAATAGCATTAAGTACATTCAAGAAAAAACTAAAGGTTTAAAATTTTAAGAATTAATTTTTTTTAAAAAATCTATCCATTCATTTTTTCTTACATTCCAAGAATATGATTTATTTATAGTTTCTTTTTGTAGATTTAATTTTTTTTGATTATCATCAGACCAATAGTTCTCGATACTTTCTTGAAGTGTGTTAAGAAATTTTTTTTCTAAAATATTTAAATTATTATCAAAATCAACAAATTTACCAAAAGGTGAACATGTTTCATCCAAAGCACCTAAATTTGTTGTTACAACTTCACAACCTGCAGCCATTGCTTCGATCGCAGCAATACAACTTGTCTCAGGCCATATACTTGGATAAGAAAAAATATGCATTTTTTGAAGTAGTTCAATCAATTTAGAGTGTTCTACAAAACCATGATATTTTGTATTTTTTAATTTTTTACATTCCTCAAAAATATCTTTAAATTTTTGCTCATAATCTGAGTAGAATTTTTTTCCATAAATTATGGTTGATGAACAAACATGTAATTCAACATCTTTGATATCTAGTTTTTTGAAGGCACTGATTAAAACATTTAAACCTCTCCAGGGGGTGGTATGATAAATAAGATTTATTTTATCTTTCGGTTTTTCAGCTGAAATAATTTCCTCTATAGCATTTCTAATCACTACACTTTTGTCTGAAGGTATCTTAAATTTATACTGGTGCTGTTTAAAATTCCAATTTGAATTAAATACAAAATAATCAATTTTATCTATATAATTTTGATTTTTTAAATTTCTAACTTCTTTTTGATTAATATAGTGATGTACCCAAAGAATATTAATTTTTTTATTATCGATTAAATTTTCATCAGTATTATTGAGAATTAAATTTATATTTTTAAAATGTTCATCAGGAACAAATTTAAATAAAAGTCGTAATTGACTTTCACTACCACCCATGCTTTCACTGAAAAGAACTGGTCTAGTGGCATCGTTTTCGATTTTTTTTAATATTCTTTCTTTTTCTTTCAATGATTTACTTTGTAAATTCTCGTAAATTATTAAATAATGCATCCAAACTATTGTTATTTGAAACAATAATTGAATTAAATTCTTCCTTTTGAGTTCTTGCCAAACTCAAACCTTCAATTACTAAATCTCTGATTAGTGGATTTTTAGGATCTTTAGTATAAACTCTCCAGTCTAATTTAACTTCTGGCCTTTTATCTGTCGCAACAAGCAAACTTCTAACGATTGTATATTTATCACTTACTTTTTCTTCCGATTGTATCTCAATTTTTGGATCGCTATAATCCACTAGTCTATTTGAAAAACTTTTTAAAAAATATTCTCTAAAAAGTTTGTTATAAGTTTTCTTTTGATCGCTACTTATTGTTTTTCTATGCTTTCCCAATGAATATAGTCCAATACCTATAATATCTACACTATTTTCAGCTATTTTTTTTAACTTTAATATTTTATCTTCTTTGGTGTCTTCGCTATCTAAAATAGATGAAGCCGCAGAAGTTATTTCTTTGATAAATTTACCAGGTTCTTTTGAAAAAGTTACATGACTAAAACTAAAAATTAAAAAAAATACAAATAGAATTAAATTTTTAATTTTCATAAATTTTTAACTACTAAGTTTTTTATTTGATTTCGATATCTTCCCAGTCGCTATCATCCATGGCATCTATGATTATGCCTGAGTTAGAAATTTTTCTTTCTCTGTCTTGTAAATATAAACTTTTCACAGAAGCATAAAAATCGATTGAGTTCTTTTCTATACTGTCAAATGCTTCAATATTTTTTGCTCTAAAGTCAATTCCATCAGCCATTTTTGAAAAGAAGTAATCTGAATCTTTAAAATACCTTGTGTCATTTTCTGATGTTATATTATACCAAGGGTCTCCACCGAAAAAACTTATTGCTTGTCCAAAAGCATCTCTTGCTGTAGACGGGCCTAAAATTGGTAAGACAATGTAACATCCTGGTTCCATTCCCCACGCTGCCAATGTTTGTCCATAATCCTCTTTATCTAATTTTTCGTAACCTAATCCAGTGGCTACGTCAAAAAGACCTAATATTCCTAAAGTGCTATTCACTACAAGCCTCATTGTATTGTTTGCTGCAGATTTAAAGTCTCCTTGAAACAAGTTGTTAGGTATTGTCATTAAATTAGAAATATTGCTGACCATATTACTAGTTCCTGTTCTTACGGGAGATGGCAAATGTCTGTATCCTTTGGCCAAAGGCTCAAATAAAATTCCATCGAGCGCTTGATTTAAAGAAAATGTTGCTTTGTTAAATCCTTCCCAGCATTCATTTAAATCACCACTAGACTTCTTTGTACTGTCGTCAGCTAATGCGCCAAACGATAGAAACAAGCATAATATACTAAAGTAAATTGTTTTTTTCATTACAACCTATTGTATTCTATATTCCATCTTTGATAAAAGTAAACGAGAAATATATATTAAGAAACAAAAATGTCCGTAAAAATAATAACAAATTACTCACCTAATTTTTCTAGTAATACGCGAAATCCAAAAAACATTAAATTTTTGATCTTTCATTACACCGGAATGAAAAGTGAGAAAAATGCTATTAATAAATTAATAGATGAAAAATCAAAAGTTAGTTCACACTATTTCATAAAAAGAAATGGAGAAATTATATTGATGGTGCCGCATTTATATATAGCTTGGCACGCAGGAGTCTCAAAATGGAAAAAATTCAGTTCTTTAAATAAATATTCTGTGGGGATAGAAATTTCTAACAGAGGTCATGGGGATGGTTATCAGCAATTTACAAAAAAGCAGATTCAAAGTTTAATTAGGCTTTCAAAATCAATAATTAAAAAATACAAATTAAAAAAATGTAATATACTCGGTCATTCAGATATAGCCTATAACAGAAAAAAAGACCCAGGCGAGAAATTCCCATGGAAATTATTTTCAAGGCACAACATTGGAATTTGGCATAATTTAAAAAAAAATATGTTAATAAAGCAAAGAAGAGAAAAATTAAACAATATTGAGGATAAACAATTTTTAAAAAAACTTAGTAAGATTGGATATTTTGTTGAAAAAAAATCTATATTAAAAAGAAAAAATTTAATTATAGCTT
>CACCYQ010000026.1 GCA_902550285.1 uncultured Pelagibacteraceae bacterium
TATTATTATCTCAACATTGTTTGTTTTTTTTGAACTTATAGGGTATCAAAAATCTTCAAATATTGGAGCTAAAATAGGCAAAGTTTTTGGTCCAATCTTTAGATCCAAAAATATCATTAAAAAAAATTTAGAAAATGCTGGAATTAAAGATGAAATTAATCAAAAAAAAATAATTGAAGAAATGTGGGAAAATTATGGAAGAATTTTAGCTGAGTATCCGTTTTTAAAAAAATTTAAAACAAACGAATTCAAAAACTACATTACTATTGAGGGGCAAGAACATTTATCTGAAATAAAATTTAAAAATAAAAAAGCAGTATTTGTTTCAGGTCATTTTAACAACTTTGAGCTAATGGCAATGCAATTAGAAAATATGGGCATAGATTTAGCGGCGATATATAGGCCGTTAAACAATTTTTTAATGAACAAAAAAATTGAAAAAATTAGAGTTAATCATATCTGTAAAAAACAAGTAAAAAAAGGAAAGAGTGGCACAAGAGAAATATTAAAATATCTAAATCAAGACACCTCCATAGCTTTAATGATAGATCAAAGAGTTAGTGAAGGGAAAAAAATAAAATTTTTTAATAAACTTGCTTTAACCACAACAATACCTGCTCAGATAGTTTCAAAATATGAATGTGTTATAATACCTATTTATATTGAGAGATATAATAAACATTATTTTAAAATGAAAATAAATAAACCATTAAAATTAACAAAAAATGATTCATTAGAATTCATTTCTGAAACGTTAAATAATCTTTTAGAAAAAATGATCATGAAAAATCCAAGTCAGTGGATATGGTCACATAATCGTTGGAAATAAAATTTATTAACCTTTTTCTTTTTTAATTGCAGCTTCTTTATGTGAAAAGTATGCTTCTTGCAGTTCAACGTTCCAGTAATTTAAATTTTCTAGTTTTATTTTTTTTCCTGATACAGCACATATAACATGGTCACCGGTTGATAAAACCTGAAAATTGTTTGGAAAATACTTTAATTTTGCTAATTTATCTGCCATCAGTAATTTATAAGATATAATATATATGATTGTTGGAGTTATTGGAAGCGGTGGACGTGAGCATGCAATATGTTCAAAGTTATATATTTCAAAAAAAATTTCTAAAATATATTGTTTTCCTGGAAATGCAGGAACTTCAAAAATCGCCGAAAACGTTAATCTAGATTTAAAAAATTTTTCAAAATTAAAAAAAATTATATCTAAATATAAAATCGAATTACTGATTGTTGGCCCTGAAGAGCCACTTGTTAATGGAATAACTGATTTTTTAGAAAAAGAAAAAATTAAAGTTTTTGGTCCTAATAAGCTATGTTCTAGACTTGAGGGTTCTAAAATATTTACAAAAAAAATATGTGAAAAGTACAATATTCCTACTGCAAAATTTGGAATATTTTCAAATTTAAGCGATTCAATTTTTTTTTTAAATAAAAATAAATTTCCTGTTGTTGTTAAAGCAGATGGCCTCGCGGCTGGCAAAGGTGTAAGTATTTGTCAAAATTTATCAGAAGCCAAAAAGTCGGTTGAGGAAATATTTAATGGCAAATTTGGTAAAGCCAAAGAAGTTCTTATAGAAGAATTTTTAGAGGGAGAGGAAATGAGTTTTTTTATTATTAGTGATGGCGTGTCTTATAAAAAATTTGGTACAGCTCAAGATCATAAACGAGTATTTGATGGAGACAAAGGTCCAAATACCGGGGGAATGGGTGCTTATAGTCCCTCAAGATTAACAGACAAAAATCTTGAACAAAAAATACTTAATAAAATTATAGAACCAACTTTGTTAGCTTTAAATAATATGGGCTCTAAGTACATTGGATTTTTGTATGCTGGTTTAATGGTCAAAGATAATGAGCCATACCTAATTGAATATAATGTAAGAATGGGTGATCCTGAATGCCAAACTATACTACCGACTCTTGAAACAGATCTTTTGGAAATTTTTATTAAAGCTTGCGAAGAAAAACTTTTTGAAATTGAAATAAAATGGAACACTTTTAAAAGTCTATGTATTGTTGTTTGTTCCAAAGGTTATCCTGGTGAATATAAAAAAAATATTGAAATAGAAAATTTAAACAAAATTAATTTATCTGATAAAGATTTTATTTTTCATGCAGGCACTTTAAATAAAAACAATAAAATATTATCTAACGGAGGAAGAGTATTAAATTTTGTAAGCTTGTCTGAGAATTTTAAAAATTCTAGAGAAAAAGTTATTTCATTTATAAAAAAATTAAATTGGGATAATGGTTTTTTTAGAAAGGATATTGGACATAAGGTAATCGAAAAGTGAGAATTATTTCTGGAAAATATCGAGGAAAAAAAATTTTTATTCCGAAAGATAGTTTTACTCGACCTTTAAGAGATTTGGTTAAAGAATCAATATTTAATATACTAGAACATTCCAATCTATTCATTTGCAAAATAAATAAAGCTAAAATTTTAGATTTATTTTCTGGCACAGGATCTTTTGGACTTGAATGTATATCCAGAGGAGCTTCACACGTAACATTTTTTGAAAACTATATTTCTGCAATAAACATATTAAAAAAAAATATTAACAGTTTAAATTGTCATCATATATCAAAAATAATTAATAGAGGTATATCAACTAAAGAACTTAAAAAATTGGATAAATTTGATTTAGTATTTTTAGATCCGCCATTTAAATACAAAAAAATAAATAAATTAATCATGGACATAAAAAAACTGGAGTTATTAAAAAAAAATGGTCTAATAATTTTACATAGACATAAAAGTGATAAGGAAATTTTATGTGAAGAATTCAAAATAATTAAAAAAAAAAACTACGGAATTTCTAATATTTTTTTTGGATATTAATTTTTTTTAAGGAAAATTCTTCTTGTTTCTTTTTTAATTAATTCGACTGATGGTTGATCGAATGGATTAACATTTAAAGCCTTTCCTAAAAGAATTGTTTCTAATACAAAAAAACAGAAAAGTTCACCAAGCACCTCCTCGCTCCTATTGCGAATTTCAAAGTTTCTAAATGGTATATTTTTTTTTAAAAAAATATTTTGAGTAGCTTTTTTTTGAACATAAATAACATCACTTATTTTTTTTCCTTTTAAAAAATCAAACTTTTTTGAAAAGATATCATTTTTTATAAAATTTGATTTCTTGTCATAAACATAAAAAAATGTAAAAAAATTATTTTTAGGACCATCTAGATATAGCTGTAATAAGCTATGATTATCTTTTGGCATATTTGAAATCATAGGCAATATTCCTTTAGATTTTTTTCCTAAGCTTTCTGAAATAAGTTGCTGATACCACAAAAAAAGGTTTTCTGATTTTTCATCATAATTTAGAATAATTGAATTCAATTTTTTTTTTTTTATTAATGATAAAGTTTTTTCTACATTGTCACATAGTAAATTCATAAATTTTTTGTTATTTACCAAATAATTCATACGTTTAAATTTAATTGTATTAAGTCCCATTAGTTCAGCAGGAAGCATACCGACTTCAGATAAAACTGAATATCTTCCACCTATATAGTTCTTATGATCAATGATTTCTGCTTTCAAATTTTGTGCAAGAGTTTTAACGTAATTTTTAGTACTTTCAGTTATTACTATATTTTTATCCCTTGCTTTTATTTCAATATTTGAATTAACGATAGTTTCTAAAGTATTGCCGGATTTAGAAATTATAATATTTAATTTTTTTTTCTGATTAAAATCTTCTCTGAAATTAATTAAATTATCCTTAAAAATTATTTTTGATTTTATTTTATCTCTTAAGAAAAAATATATTGCTTTACTTCCTAAAATTGATCCGCCCATTCCAATTACATTAATAATCGGAAATTTTTTTTGCAATTTGATCAAATTGCTTCTGCTATAAGATTGTTTATATTTATTAGTGAATGAAAAGAGTAGGTTTTTTTCGTTTTTGATTTCTTTTTTTATTAAAGAAATAAAATTTTTTCTAAATTTTGTTTTTGGTGACTTAAATTTAAAGTTCTGGAAGAATATATTCTTCGTTAGCATTTATTTTTATTTTATCTTTTTAAGAATGGAGTTTTCTAAATTACCAGAAATTTCTTCTGTGCTTTGGCTACTTTCGCCTTCTAATTCTTTTAACATATCTGCTATTTCTGCTTGGCTTGTCTCTTCTTTTTCACTTAGATCTTCTTGTTCTTCTGACATTGGCACTGGTATATCGTCAAAGTTAGGTGGCATAGTCAAAGGTTGTTTTTTTTCTACTAAAAATTCGTCTCCTCCAGACTTTTTTGCATTTGTTAGAAAATCTTTGGTACCCCCGCATGAGCTTAAAAAAAATGTCATAACGAATATGAAAATTAGTTTTATATATTTATTCATTATTTAGTTTCTTTTTAAAAATTATTTCAGCAAAAATAAGGCATATCACGCCCAAAGATATAAAGATATCAGCTATATTGAATATAAACCAGTGAAAATTATTAATATGAAAGTCAATAAAATCAGGTACTGCAGAATAGTATAATCTATCAAATAAGTTGCCTAGTGCACCACCTAAGATCATTAAGTAAAAATAAATTCTATAATCTGTTTGCTTGTAAATAATAAAAATAATAATTCCAATTATTATAATAATTAGGGCGGTAATTAAGTTGTATGCTTGTAATTGATCAAATGAAAAAAGACCAAATCCAATGCCTTTGTTCCAAAATAAAACAAAATTTAAAAAAGGATTTATATATATATCTACACTATTATGAGTTTCAGCTATTCCTAGTATGTAGTTCTTTGTTATTCTATCAATAAAAAAAATTAAAAAAATAATAGACAAATTTATTATAATTTTTTTGGAATTCATTATTAAGTTAGTTAACCATGTCTTTCACACTTTACTTTATTTATTTTCCAACAAACTTTGCATTTTTCTCCTTCTGCTTTAAAAGTTTCAACTTTTATTTCGTCACTTGAGTTATTATCTATAAAAATTTCTGAACCTGAAGTTATGCATATTTCTGCAAAATCATAATTTTTTGCTATTTCATATAATTCTTTATTTAATTTTATATTTATTTGTGCTTCCAAGCTTGAACCTATTAATTTTTCAGATCTTTTGCTTTCTATACTTATATTAGAAGCTTCTCTTATTTTTTTTATTGTTAACCATTTTTCATTAAGTTTTTCATTTCTCCAACTTTTAGGTATTTTAGCAAATTGTTTTAAATGTATACTTTCATTTTTTTCTTTATTTATTAATTTAAATATTTCTTCTGTTGTAAAAGATAATATAGGGGCAAACCAACTTAATAGACTATCTAGAATAATTTCTAATACCTGAATACAGCTTTTTCTCTTTTCTGAAATTTTGGAATCACAGTAAAGAGTGTCTTTTCTAATATCAAAATAAAAAGCAGATAAATCAACAGTACAAAAAATTAGTAGGTCTTTGTAAAGTGTGTGAAAATTATAAGATTTAAAATTTCTTATAAAACTTTGATTAAGTTCGTATAACTGATGTAACATATATTGCTCAAGATCTGGCAATTTTTTTAAGTCCAATTTATTGAAATCTATCGATTTAAAATTATCATTCAAATTACCCAACAGATATCTAAAGGTATTCCTAATTTTTCTGTATGACTCAGCATGTTGTTCTAATATTGAATGATCAACCCTAAGATCTTCTGCATAGTTTGATGCTGAGACCCAAATTCTTAAAATATCTGCACCATATTTTTTTAATATATCTTCTGGAGCAATTGAATTTCCTAATGATTTAGACATTTTATGACCTTTTCCATCAACTACAAAACCATGGGATAGTATATTTTCAAATGGTGCCCTTCCTCTTGTTCCGCAGGACTCCAGTAAGGAAGAGTGAAACCATCCTCTATGTTGATCTGAACCTTCTAAATACATAGATGCTGGCCACTTTAAATCTTTCCTTTTTTCAAGTACATATGCATGGGTTGATCCACTATCAAACCAAACTTCTACGATATCGTTCATTTTATCGTAATCTTCACTTTTATATTTTTTTCCTAAAAATCTTTGAGTATCTCCTTCAAACCAGCAATCTGCTCCTTCTTTTTCAAAAATATTTGCAATTTTTTCTATTACCTCGTCATCCAACAAAACTTTTTTAGTTTTTTTTGAAATAAAAACTGGAATAGGGACTCCCCATACTCTTTGTCTAGAAACACACCAATCTGGTCTTAGCTCAATCATAGATTTTAATCTTTCTTTTCCTTTACTAGGATAAAAATTAGTTTCTTGAATTGCCTTGAGTGCTTTTTTTCTTAAGCCATGACTTTCCATAGAAATAAACCATTGTGGAGTAGCTCTATGAACCAGGGGTGCTTTAGAACGCCATGAATGAGGATATGAATGAATTAGTTCCCCGTTTGATAAAAGTTTTTTTTGTTCTTTTAATTTTTCAATAACTATTTTGTTTGCCTTAAAAATATGAATACCTTCAAAAAATGGAACATGTTTTGTATATCTTCCATCATCATCAACGGTTTCCTCCGCTTTAATATTATTTTTTAAGCACAAATTGAAATCATCCGGACCATGACTTGGCGCACAATGAACGATTCCAGTACCTTCTTCTTTTGTAACAAAATTTGCCCCTAGCATAGGAATATCATGATTAAATCCTTTTTCTAAAAAAGGGTGGTTACATACAGTTCCTTTGAAATCTTTTCCAGAGATACTCTTTATAATTTTGAATTTTTTTATATTACAATTTTCTAAGACTGATTTTAACAAATCTTCACATATAACCACTTGCTTATTTTTAAAGTCTGTTTCATCTTCTATTTTAATAATCGAATATTTATAATTTTCATTATATGCCAATGCTCTATTTGCTGGAATTGTCCAAGGTGTAGTTGTCCAAATTATAATTTCGCTATCTATAAGTTCTTTCACATTAGACTTTTTAACTTTAAATCCAGTAAATATAGTTTCAGATTTACGATCTAGATACTCAACCTCAGCGTCAGCTAATGCAGTTTTTTCTACTGTGGACCATAAAACAGGTTTATATCCCCTATATAAACTTCCTTCTTTTAAAAACTTTCCAAGTTCTCTAACAATTTGAGCTTCGGCGTCAAAACTCATTGTTGAATAATAATTTTCCCAATCTCCTATTACTCCTAGTCTTTTAAATTGTTTTTTATGTACATCTATCCATTTTGTAGCAAAATCTCTGCACTCTTTTCTAAATTCATTTATTGGAACATCATTTTTATTTTTTTTATTTTTTTTATACTGTTCTTCAATTTTCCATTCTATGGGCAAACCGTGACAATCCCATCCTGGAACATATACTGAATCCTTTTCATCCATTTGGTGAAATTTTGTAATAATATCTTTCAATATTTTATTTAAAGCTGTACCCATATGAATATTGCCATTCGCATATGGAGGTCCATCATGAAGTATAAATTTTTCTTTTCCTTTGCTGATATCTCTAAGTTTTTCGTATAGTTTTATTTTATCCCAATAGTCTACAAGCTCAGGTTCTTTAGCAGGTAAATTTGCCTTCATTGAAAAAGCTGTTTTAGGAAGATTAATATTTTCTTTGCTCATGAGTATTTATTTAACTTTTTTTGCCTTTACTAAATCAAAATTAATTTGCTTTCTTAAATCATTAATTCCATTAAATTTCTTTTCTTTTCTTATAAACTTTAAAAACTCAACTGTTAATTTTTTATTATAAATATTTTTGTTAAAATTAAATAAATTTACCTCTAAAAGGATTTTTTTTTGGTTAAAAGTAGGCCTGTATCCTATATTTGCTATTCCTTTTAGTAATCCTCTTCCATTTTCCAATTTTACTCTTACAGCATAGACGCCAAGTTTCGGTATTATGTAATCATCCATTTTTATATTAGCTGTTGGAAAACCTATTTTTTTTCCCATCATCCTTCCCTTTTGAACTGTTCCTTTAATTGACCAATTTCTATTGAGTAGATAATTTGCTTTATTCAATTTTCCTTGAACCAGAAGTTTTCTAATTAGTGTAGATGAAATAATTTTTTTAATTTTTTTTAAGGGTTTGGGGTTTATAATTTTATAATTATATTTTTTTTGAAAAGCCTTTAATAATTTAACATTACCTTCTCTCTTGTTTCCAAACCTAAAATTATTGCTAACAAAAATATATTTTGCTCTAAGATTTTTATATAAAATTTTTGATATAAATTTATCATACTTTATTTTAGAGAAATTTTTATTGAATTTTTTTTGAATAACAAAATCGATATTAAACTTTTGAAAATAATTAATTTTTTGATTAAAATTTGAAATTTTAAAATTTTTCAATTTTTTGTTAAAAAACATTTTTGGAATAGGGTTAAAAGTTATAACACCAAGTTTTAAAGCTTTTCTTTTTTTATAAGCTTTTGCTAACTTAAAGAGCTTTTGATGCCCTAAATGTAAACCATCAAAGTTTCCAATAAGTAAAATTGAATTTTTATGTTTATCTTTTATTTTAAAATTTTTATATATTTTAACTTTCATTACCATTTCAAATTGTTTTGTGTGTAATCTACATTAACATTATACTGTTTGAACAGATCATTTTGATTATTATTTTCCAACTCTTTTTTATGTATTCCATTCGAGATTAGTAGTGAAGAAAAATTCTGCATATTCGCACCTTTTATGTCAGTATTAAGATTATCACCTACGCATAATACTCTCTTGTTTTCTATTTTGATCGATTGACTATAAACATTAGCATAGGGCTTTCCAAAATATTCTACTCTACCCCCTAACTCTTCAAAAATTTTTGCAACGGAACCAGCGCAATACTCTCTTTTTTCTCCTCTGTCCACTACTAGGTCAGGATTGGTACATATCATTTTTTTTTTTATTTCATCATTGAGCATTTTTTTGTAATAATTTAAATCTTGATCCTGCTCATCAAAGAGTCCAGTACATATAATGTAACTACATTTTTTAATTTCATTAATTTTATTTATTTTAAAAGAATCAAATAGATCAAAATCCCTAGCTGGTCCTAAATGAAAAAATTTTTTATCTTTAAAATTTTTTAATAAATAATCTAAAGAAGCCTGACCAGAAGTATATACTTTGTTAGATATATTCTCTGGGATGCCCATTTTAATAAGAAATTTTTTAACTGAAAAATTTGGCCTTGGAGCGTTTGAAAGCAGTACATACTCCTTATTGAGCTTTTCTAATTCATCTAAGGTTTTGATTGCATCTTCGAAAAAATATATCCCATTATGGAGAACTCCCCAAATATCAATAAAAAATAAGTCGTAATTTTCTACAATGTTCTTTAAACCTAAATTATTTAAATTTTTAGTCACTTTTGGAGATATAGCTCAAAAATTAGCCAATTTCCTGCTTTTTTAATCTATTATTTTTTTTCAAATATCTTGAAATAATATTCCACTGTCTCTATATGAACCAAGTATTTATAGGAGTTTTTTATGAAATTTAAACCTTTACACGATAGAGTGTTAATAGAAGTCTTAGATAGCAGTGAAAAAACTGCTGGAGGAATAATTATCCCAGATAGTGCCCAAGAAAAACCGCAGGAAGGAAAAGTTGTAGCTGTTGGAAAAGGAGCAAAAACTGAGGATGGAAAGCTAATACCAATGGATGTTAAAGTTGGAGATAAAGTTCTGTTTGGAAAATGGTCTGGAACAGAAGTAAAAATAGACGGAAAAGAATACAGTATAATGAAGGAGTCAGACATTATGGGTATTTCTACAGGAAAATAATTAAATAAAGGAGAAGTTATAATGCCTAAAATAGTAAAATTTGATTCAGATGCAAGATCATCAATGCTTAAAGGTGTAGATATTCTAGCAAATACAGTGAAGGTTACTCTTGGTCCAAAAGGAAGAAATGTTGTAATTGACAAATCTTTTGGAGCTCCGAGAACTACTAAAGATGGAGTTACTGTAGCAAAAGAAATTGAATTAGAAGAAAAATTTGAAAACATGGGTGCACAAATGGTTAAGGAAGTTGCCAGCAAAACTAACGATGAAGCAGGTGACGGAACTACTACCGCAACAATATTAGCTCAATCTATTGTAAAAGAAGGATGTAAATATGTTACTGCTGGCATGAATCCAATGGATGTAAAAAGAGGAATAGATACCGCAGTTGAACATGTAAAAGAAAAATTAATTTCATCAGCAAAAAAAGTGAAAGATAGTGATGAAATTGCTCAAGTAGGAACAATATCTTCTAATGGTGATAAGGAAATAGGAAATATGATTTCTAAAGCTATGCAAAAAGTTGGTAATGAAGGTGTAATTACAGTTGAAGAAGCTAAAAGTATAGAAACTGAATTAGATGTCGTAGAAGGAATGCAATTTGATAGAGGATATTTATCTCCTTATTTCATTACTAATGCAGATAAAATGACAACTGAATTAGATAATCCTTTAATTCTTCTTCATGAAAAAAAATTAACTAATTTACAACCAATGGTTCCACTGTTAGAGGCAGTTGTTCAAGCTGGAAGACCTTTAATGATAATTTCTGAAGATGTTGAAGGTGAAGCACTTGCTACACTTGTAGTGAACAAATTAAGAGGTGGATTAAAAGTTGTTGCTGTAAAAGCTCCAGGTTTTGGTGATAGAAGAAAAGCAATGTTAGAAGATATTGCTATACTAACTGGAGGTCAGGTTATCTCTGAAGATCTTGGAATTAAGTTAGAAAATGTAAAATTGAATGACTTAGGTTCTGCTAAAAAAGTTAAAGTTGATAAAGAGAACAGCACAATAGTTAGTGGTTCTGGAAAAAAATCAGACATAGAGGCTAGATGTGCTCAAATAAAACAACAAGTAGAGGAAACTACATCAGATTATGATAAGGAAAAACTTCAAGAAAGATTGGCTAAGTTAGCTGGTGGAGTTGCAGTAATTAAAGTAGGTGGAGCAACTGAAGTTGAAGTTAAAGAAAGAAAAGACAGAGTGGAAGATGCTCTAAATGCTACAAGAGCTGCTGTAGAAGAAGGAATCGTAGCTGGTGGTGGATGTGCGCTTCTTTATGCTTCTCTAGATCTAGATAAAGTTAAAGTTAAAGGTGATGATCAAAAAGCAGGTGTTGAAATAGTTAAAAGTGCTCTTCAAGCACCTATTAGACAAATTACAAAAAATGCTGGAGTTGATGGATCGGTAATAGTTGGAAAATTACTTGAAGCAAATAAATCTTCTAGTGGTTATGATGCTCAAACAGAACAGTATGTGGACATGTTTAAAGAAGGTATAATTGATCCAGTTAAAGTTGTTAGAACAGCTTTACAAGATGCTGCTTCAATTGCAGGTCTATTGGTAACTACAGAAGCAATGATAGCTGACAAGCCTGAAGATAAAGACTCTGGACCCGCTGGAATGCCCCCTGGAGGAATGGGTGGTATGGGTGGTATGGGTGGCATGGGAATGTAATTCGTTTCCAAACAGAGAACACTCTAAATACATACACTAAACAAAATTAGAACCCTCGGAACAAAAGTTTCGGGGGTTTTTTTTTGTTTGTTCTAAAAAATCTTAACAATTCTAAAGATATAATTTTATTGTTTTTCATTATAATTTAATTGTTAAATATTTTATTAACCAAAAATAATCCTAAAGCAACAGATGGTCCAATCCCAAAAGCAAATAACAAAGTTCCAATTCCTACTGTTCCTCCTAAATACCATCCGGCAGAAACAACTGATATTTCAAGAAATGCTCTAACTGCAGCAATTGGAAAATTTGATACTTCCTGAAGTCCAATCATCAAACCATCTCTTGGTCCTGGTCCTAAATTTGCAATAAGATAAATTCCACCTCCAAGACCAGTTGTTAGAACAGCAACAATTGCTAGCATTGTTTGAGAAATATTGCTTTGAGGTGTTGGAACAAAATTAATACAAATATCTATCATTACAGCTATAATTAAAGCATTAAGAATTGTTCCAATTCCAGGTTTTTGTTTGAGTGGTATCCAAAGAATTAGAACACCAATACTTACAAACAAAGTTATTGTACCAATAGAAAAATCTATATTTAAAGAAATACCTTGGGCAAATACACTCCAAGGAGAAGCTCCTGTGGAAGAAACTAAGAGCAGTCCCTCTCCTAGGCCAAACAATGTTAGACCTATACATAAATATAAAAATGTTGAAATTTTAGGTTTTAAATTTAGAGGTTTTGCAGAACTCCAGTTAGTTTTTGGTATTTTTTTTATAGTTAAAAACATTTTTTTTATATATTCATAACTCAGATTTAAGCAAGATGAAAAAATATATTTACATTCTGATTTTTTTAATTTCTTCAGTAAATTCTTATTCACATACTGATCATTATAAAGGAATATCTAAAATTGAAATGGATGTTATTAGAAACGATAAAGTAATTGGATATAGTAACTATTTTTTTGAACACGAAGATAATAAAACAACTGTAAAAAATTATACTAAATTTAATGTAGATTTATTTGGAGTAAGTGTTTTTTCTATTTTAAGTGAAACCACTGAAATTTATGAAAATGATATGTTGATTCATTTTAAATCAAATACTTTTCAAAACGAAAAAGAAAAATATGTAAATTTAAATTATGACGAGAAATTACAAAAATTTATCATCGATGGATCCTCTTTTAAAGGCAAAACCGACACAGATTGTGTTATAGGAAATTGGTGGAATCATAAAATTTTGCAATCTTCTAAACAAATAAGTCCTCTATCTGGGAGCATAAAAGAGCAGGTAGTGTCTTTTGTAAAAAAAGAAGATTTAATAATTAATGGTAAAAAATACTCTACAGATCATTATAAATTAAAATCAAAAGATGAAAATTTACCAGATGATAAAAAATTAGATTTTGATATTTGGTATAATAAAAAAAAAAATTTAATTTTAAAAGTATCTTATTCTAGAATGGGCAAGTGGGAATATAGATTAAAAAGCTATAAATAAATTAAATTTATTTTTTTAATTTAATATTTTGAGAAGTAATTGATTCATAAAAGACATAAAAACTATAAAAGAAATAAAAAAAATAAAATACATAAATGTAACTGCTCTATTTCTTTTTCTTCTTAACAAAACAAATTCTTTATCATCTAA
>CACCYQ010000027.1 GCA_902550285.1 uncultured Pelagibacteraceae bacterium
GTGGCAAAGAAACAAATTTTATGACAGCAGCTATTTGTGCACTGTTATCAAATAAAACAGGACAACCTATAAAACTAAGGCTAGATAGAGATGATGATATAATTATAACTGGCAAGAGACATGATTTTTATTCAGAGTATGAGGTTGGATTTAGTGAGAATGGAAAAATAGAAGGATTAAAATTAAAACTTGCATCAAGATGTGGAATGTCACCAGATCTATCATATGCCATTAATGAAAGGGCATTATTACATTTAGATAATGCATATTATTTATCTGATTTAGAAGTAAAAAATTATCTTTGTAAAACAAACACTTCATCTTCAACAGCATTTAGAGGATTTGGTGGCAATCAAGGTATGATGGCGATAGAAAATATTCTTGATAACATTGCGAGATTTTTAAAAAAAGATCCTAGTGTAGTAAGAAAAATAAATTTTTATGGTCAAAATGAGAGAAATACTACTCATTATGGAATGAAAATTAATGATAACGTAATACATGATATTTATAAAAACTTGTTAAATAAATCTGATTATAAAAAAAGATATGAAGAAATTAGAAATTTTAATTTAAAAAATAAATTTAAAAAAAAGGGAATAGCATTAACACCTGTAAAATTTGGAATATCTTTTACCACAATACATTTAAACCAAGCAGGCGCATTAGTTCATATATATACAGATGGTAGTATCCATCTTAATCATGGAGGCATAGAGATGGGTCAAGGTACACATACTAAAATCGCCCAACTGGTGGCTAACTCATTTGGATTACCTTTTGAAAAAGTACAAATTTCATCAACAAATACATCAAAAGTACCAAATACCTCAGCTAGTGCTGCATCATCCACAACTGATTTGAATGGTGCAGCAACTTTAAATGCCGCAGAAAAAATAAAATCAAATTTAAATAATTTTATAAAAAATAAATACAATATTCTTTCCAAATTTGAGCCAATTTATAAAAATGAAAATATTTATTTTGGCAATAGATCTTTTAATTTTAAAAAAATAATACAAGAAGCTTATTTAAATAGAATTTCTCTATCTTCATCAGGTTTTTATTCAACTCCAAAAATTAATTTTGATAAAAAAAAATTTAAAGGAAGGCCCTTCTATTATTTTTGTTATGGTGCAGCTGTAACAGAAGTAACAATTGATACTCTTACAGGAGAGAATAAAGTTGATAGAGTTGATATAATTCATGACGCAGGAAATGCTATTAATCCAGCATTAGAACTAGGTCAGATAGAAGGTGGTTTTGTTCAAGGACAAGGTTGGCTTACAATGGAAGAAGTATTTTGGGATAAATCTGGAAAATTAAGAACTTTTTCACCTTCTACCTATAAAATTCCAGCTATTAATGACACACCAAATAAATTCAATGTAGAAATTTTTAAAAGAGGATCTAACGTTGAAAATGTTGTGAACAAACAAAAAACTACCGGAGAACCCCCACTGATGTTAGCAATGAGTGTTTTCTTTGCAATTAAAGACGCAATAGCCTCAGTTTCAAACTATGAGATAACACCTGAATTAGATGCACCAGCAACACCTGAGGCAATTTTATTAAGCATAAATGATGTAAAGAAAAAATATGAAAAATAAATTTATGAAAAGAGCAATAGAACTCTCAGAAAATAGTGCAAATGGTACTGGAGGACCATTCGGATCTGTAATTGTAAAAGATGAAAAAATTATAGCAGAGGCCTCTAATGAGGTTACTTTTACAAATGATCCAACCGCGCATGCAGAAATAGTTGCTATAAGAAAAGCATGCAAAAAATTAAATACATTTAATCTTTCAGGTTGTGATATTTATACAAGTTGTGAACCATGCCCCATGTGTTTGTCAGCTATATACTGGTCCCATATTAATAATATTTATTATGCAAACACTAGGGAGGATGCAAAGAAAATAAATTTTGATGACTCAATGATTTATTCTGAATTTTCAAAAAAAATTGAAGATAGAAAAATTCCAATCAAGCAAATGTTAAGAGAAGAAGCTCTTAAAGCATTTGAAATTTGGGATAAAAAAAAGGATAAGATAGAATACTAATCTATGGAATATTTGCCTTACACATTAAAATGGCTTGAGCTTTTATTAAGATGGGGACATGTTTTGTTTGCGATTCTTTGGGTTGGAAATAGTTTTCTATTTAATTATTTAGACAATAAATTAAATAAAAATATTTCTAGTGAAGATATTGATGGTGAAGGTTATTTGATGCACTCAGGGTTTTATTATAAATTAACAAGATTGAAAAAATCACCCCCAATAACTTATTTGAACCAGCTAGTAATATTTAAATGGCAAAGTTATTTGACTTTTATTTCTGGCATGTTGTTGCTTGCAATAGTTTATTATTATAACTCTGGTGTTTTAATGGTCGATAAAAGAGTTTTAGAAATTTCACCTTTTTATGCAATTATTATCTCAATATCATCTCTAGCAGTATCTTGGCTGGTATATGATTTATTGTGTAAATCTAATTTAATTAAAAATGATATTTTATTTAATTTGGTCATATTAATCTTACTTGTTCTAATTTCCTTTGGTTTAACAAAACTATTTGGTCCAAAATTTGCCTTTTTAAGTGTTGGACTAATTATTGGAACAAATATGTTTGGAAATGTTTTCACGGTAATAATTCCAAATCAAATGAATATTATAAATAGCAGCAAAAAAAATGAAAAATTTGACAACAGTTTGTCATTAGCTGCAAAACAAAGATCAATACATAATAATTATTCCACTTTTTTAGTTTTATTTATTATGCTTTCTGGTCATTATAGTTTTATTGTTTATCATAAATATAATTGGTTAATTTTATCTCTGGTTGCTATAATTTCAGTGGCCGCAAGGCACTATTTCAATTTGAGAGGAAGAAACATTCATAGGTTGTATATTTTAATTTGTTCTATTTTATCTTTGGTTGCTCTTGCAGTTTTACTTTTAATATTTAAAAGTTAATATTATAAAAATTTATGTCAGAAAAATTAATTGTTAGTTGGGAAGAGTATAATAAAACTGTAGAAAAATTAGCAATCCAGATAGACGAGAGTGGATATGAGCCAACTATATTAATCGGTATAATGCGAGGAGCAGCTCCTATGATTGACGTTCTGAGTAGAGTATTTAAGCTTAAGTGTGCTTACTTAGCCGTAGAGTCATACAGTGGAAAAGGGGTTGAGGATGAACAGGGCGATATTGTATTTTCTAGAGAAATGAGTTCCATAGCACCAAATATGGGAGGTAGGATTTTACTTTGTGATGATTTGTCTGACACAGGAATTACTTTTAATAAAAGTATTGATTGGTTAAGAGCTTATGAACCAATAAAAGGTAAAATTGAAGACATCAAAACAGCTACACTTTGGAAAAAGCAGAAATCATCTTTTGAGCCTGATTTTTGTGCAGTAAAATTAGAAGACAATCCTTGGATAGTTCAACCATTTGAAATTTACGAAGAAATAAGAATTGAAGAAATCAAAAAGAAACACCAAAAATAAAAAGGGCGACTATTAAAGCCGCCCTAAATTAAACTTTTTACTTTTTTAAGCTACAGCAAAACTAACTACACTTAATACAGCAATTACCCATATTGCTGGACTAGTTTCGTTAAATTTTCCAGTACAAATCTTAATTGCAGCATATGAAACAAATGCCAAAGCTATTCCATTTGAAATAGAATAAGTAAATGGCATTGCAATCATCGCAAGAACTGCAGGACCTGCCTCAGCAGCATCATCCCAGCTAATATCTGTGATATTTCTCACAAATAAAGTTGCAATATAGATTAGAGCAGCAGCATCAACTTCTTTAGGAAGAGATGTTGCAAGCGGACTGAAGAATAAACACAACAAGAAACCAATTCCTATTACAAGTGAAGTCATTCCAGTTCTTCCTCCAGCTTTTACTCCCGCAGCACTCTCAACATATGAAGTAACTGTAGAAGTACCCATTACAGCACCTGCAACAGTTGATACACTGTCTGATAGCATTGCTTTATCGATATCCTTAATTTTTCCATCAGGACCAACTTTTCCAGCAACGTTTGCAACACTAGTTAGTGTTCCAGCAGTATCAAAAAAGTCGATAAAAAATAATGTAAAAATTATGGTTATCATCGATGCACTTAGCGCAGCACCTAAATCAAATGTCATTAGGTGTGTCATTGGTGGTGGAGCAGACATAACTCCATTGAATTGTCCTAACCCAGTTACCCAAGCTATTGCACTGAATACAATTATTCCAATGATTATATTTCCTTTGATTTTAAATTTCTCCATTACAATCATAGAAACAAATGCAGCAGCACCTAATAAAGTTAAAGGATTAGAAACATCACCAAGTTGCACAAGTGTAACTGGGTTGTCTGCAGTCAATCCCATAAGTTCAAAACCTATAATTGCAAGGAACAAACCTATACCTGCTCCAATTCCAAGTTTTAAACTTTTTGGAATAGAGTTAATTAACCATGCTCTTATCGGCGTTAATGAAATTATTAAGAAGACTACACCTGCAACCAAGACTGCACCTAGTGCTTCTGCTGGCGTATATTTCATGCCTAAACAAACACCATAGGCGATAAATGCATTTATCCCCATTCCTGGTGCAAGTCCAATGGGCCAAGTTTTAGCGTAAAATGCACAGATGAAACATGCTAAAGCTGCCGCTAAAGCTGTCGCTGTGAAAACACCGCCAAAATCAAACCCACCGTCGGCAAGTATGACAGGATTTAAAAACATTATGTAAGCCATTGTCAAGAACGTCGACACTCCTGCAGTGACTTCTGTTTTAAAATCTGTTTTATGTTTTTTATAGTTAAAGTAGTTATCTAACATTAGACCTCCAATTTATGATACATAATTGATTCGAATCAAAAAATATCAGGTATAATGGTATATTAAGAGGATTTAGCACTAATTTTGTGAGTAACATAAACAATTTTTCAACTTAAAAGTTAATAAATTGTCAAAATTAAATGGTATTGTCTTTCTTAATGAAATTTAGATTTATTATATGTTTGTTTTTAATCTTAATATTTTTTTCGGGTTGTGAAACTATTAAAAAAAAATCGGATGAAATTGCTGAAAAAGAAAATGAAAGACTTAGCTTGTTTATAGGAAAAAATTCTGATGATTTAAAAAGTGAACTTGGAAACCCAACAGATGATTTTATTAATGAAAATGGAAACGAAGTTTTAGTTTATAAAACAAAAAAATATGGAATCCCATGTGAGAGAAAATTTGAGGTAGACTCTAACAGTATTGTTGTAGGATTCACTTCGAGCGGCTGTTTTTAACTCAAATTGGTTTTTTTATCGATTTATTGAAGTAAAATATAGTTAATTATTTCTACCATTACATCTTTTATTAAAATAATATGGCTCCTAATTAATTGAGGAGGATAAATGGCGAGAAAAAGAACAGCAAGCTCAGGTGCTGCTAACAAAAAACTGCCACTAAATCAATCCATACCTTTGGGTATTCAGCATGTGTTTGCTATGTTTGCTGGGAACATAACAGTTCCATTGATTGTTGCAGGTGTTTTTGGAGTAACAACTGGGGAGAAGATTTTTTTAATACAAATGGCTTTGTTTGCTGCAGGCGTAGCAACAATCATACAAACTGTAGGCTATAAAAATGTAGGTTCGAGACTTCCTATAATACAAGGTACGAGTTTTGCATTTATTCCAATAATGTTACCTTTCAAAGCTTTTGGATTGGGTGCAATTTTCACAGCTGCATTCATAGGTGGAATTTTTCAAATATGGATTGGTAAAATGTTAAAACCAATTCGTCATATGTTTCCACCATTGGTAACAGGAATAGTTGTGTTGATGATTGGAATTAGTCTACTTAAAGTTGGATTTAAGTATGCCGGAGGCGGAGTATGGCTGATGAACAATAAACCTGAAATTTTTGCTAACTGGCATCATTTAACTATAGCTGGAACTGTTTTAATAGTTGCTCTTTTAACAAACCTTAAAGGAAGAGGAATGGTATCTGCAGCTTCTATTCTTATTGGAATAATAGCTGGGTTTATAGTTGCTGCCGTATTAGGAGAAGTCAGATGGGCTAAAATAGCAGCAGCCGATTGGTTTGCATTTCCAATGCCGTTACAATATGGAATAGATTTTGTTTGGGGTGCAGTAATATTAATGCTCTTTATGTCTATAGTAACAACAATTGAGACTATTGGAGATATAAGTGCAACAACAATGGGTGGAGCAAATAGGGAAGCTACTGATAAAGAACTTTCTGGAGGTATAATGGCCGACGGAGTTGGAACAGCCTTTGCTTCAATTTTTAATGCTATGCCTAATACTTCTTATTCACAAAATGCAGGTCTTGTTGCATTCACAGGAGTAATTAGCAGACATGTTGGAACAGTTGCTGGAGTAATTTTAATTTTGTTAGGATTGTTTCCAAAACTGGGTGGTGTCATTGCTGCAATGCCTGACTCAGTAATTGGAGGTGCAGCAATTATTATGTTTGGATTAATTGCAGGAGCAGGAATAAAACTAATTTCTAAATCAGAAATGAGTCAAAGGAATGTTTTAATATTAGCTTTGTCACTTTCATTTGGAATCGGTTTATATGCATTTCCAGAGTTTGTTGCTCATGTACCAGACCTTGGAATTAAATTAGGATTGCTATTAACAACTGGTTTGATACCTGCTGGGCTATTGGCATTTATATTAAATGCAACATTACCTAAAGGTAAAAAATAAATAATTTTTGAGACTTGTGGGGAAAATATCCCCACAAGCAAGGTTAGTACTTATTTAATTTCAATAAGTTTTTTCTTTTTGTACTCTGGTACAATTCTTTCACAAGCTATTGTTAAAAGACCATCTTTTAGCTCTGCACCATCTACTTTTACATCATCTGCAATTGTAAATGATCTAGCAAATTGTCTTTGTGAAATACCTTTATGAATAATTTCACCATCTTCAGTTTTATTTTCAGATTTATTAACTTGTTTTGTTCTTACAGTTAATAAATTGTCTTCAAACTCAACTTCAACGTCTTTTCTATTAAAACCAGCAAGGGCAACTTCAATAGAGTATTTGTCCTTTCCAGTTTTTCTTATGTTGTATGGCGGATAATTTGATTGCATGCTCAAACCTCCATTACCCAACATATTTTCGAATTGATCAAACATGTCATCAAAACCAATCGAAAAGGGTCTTAGTGAGTTGAATATAGATAAATCCTTACTTGTCATTATATCCTCCTTTGTTAGCAAGGTTATTTTTTTGTAAGCCCCATTAGGCGACTCACAATTAATATATGGTTATTAATTTTATTATTTCAAGATTGTTTAATTTAAATTTTGTTTGAAATTTTTAATATAAATGCGTAATCAAAAGCTATCTCTTCTATAGCCCCATCTCTACCAGACTTTCCTCCATGTCCAGCATTCATCTCCGTTTTTAAAAGTAGTAAATTGTTATCTGTTTTATAATCTCTTAGTTTTGCTGTAAATTTAGCAGGCTCATCAAATAATACTCTATTGTCACTTAAACTGGTTGTTATTAAAATATTAGGATAGTCCATTTTTTTTATATTATTGTATGGTGCATAAGAATAAATATATTCAAAATGTTCTTGGTTATCTTTTGCATTTCCAAATTCATCAAATTCACCTACGGTTAATGGCAATGAGTGATCTAAATTTGTAGTTAAAGAATCCACGAATGGTACTGCCATAACAATTCCTAAAAATAGTTCTGGTGATTTATTAACAACCGCACCCATAAGCAGACCACCAGCAGACCCACCCATTCCTATTATTTTTCCTTTTGAAGTGTATCTCTTATTAATTAAGAATTTTGCTACAGAAATATAATCTTCAAAAGTATTTTTTTTATTCAATAATTTACCTTCTTTCCACCACTTCATACCACGTTCCATACCTCCTCTTATATGAGCAGTGACCCATATAATATCTCTATTGATCAAACTAAATCTTGTTGAAGAAAATCCTGGGGACATTGAGTTTCCATAAGATCCATATCCATAAAGTAATAAATTTGCAGAACCATCAATTTTTGTTTTTTTATGCCTAGTAATAGTAATAGGAATTATCCTATTGTCGTGAGACTTACATTCTAATCTTTCAACAATATAATCTTCTGAATTATGTCCTGATGGTATCTCTTGTTCTTTTACTAATTTTTTTTCTTTTGTTTTTAAATTATAAAGATAGGATCTTGCTTGAGTTTTTGGTGATGAATAATTTAAATGAACACAATCTGTATTTTTATCTCTTTGTGTTAAATATATTCCAGGATCAATTACTTTTTCATCTGTAAATTTAATTTCTTCCTCAATATTTGTATTAACATTTTTAACGAAAAGTTTTCCAAGTGCATTTGAAATTTCAGCTCTTAAAACCCAGTTATTTAAAAAAGTTAATCCACCGATTAAAACTTCATTTTTTGCAGGCACGTAAGCTTCCCACTTTTGATTTGATAGGTCTTTACATTTATCAATTTTAAAATCCTCTGCATTTTCGTTTGTATGCATATAAAAATTTCCATCCCAAGAATTAATAGAATAAATAATTCCCTTTGTTCTTTTTTTTACTAATTTTGGTTTTGGTTTTTTTTCATCTACACAAAAATAATATTGTTCTGATGTGTTATGATCTGAAGTTGAGATAAAGAAAAATTTTTCGTCAGAACTTAATCCGATACCAACAGTAAAAGCATCACTTTTTTCTTCAAAAATTAATTCATCTTCCTTTATTGAATTTCCTATTTTGTGTCTAAATATTTTTCTTGGTCTGTGAAATTCATCTAACTTGGAATAAAAAATATATTTATCATCTAGACTGAAGGTTATACTTCCGCTTGTCTCTTCGATTTTTTCCGTTATTAATTTGTTAGTTTCAATGTCTCTAATATAAATCGTATAATATTCTGATCCTTTTAAGTCTAATGAATATCCAAGATATTTATCATTATAACTTACCTCTAAATCACCAACACCAAAATATTCTGTTTTAAGTTTTGCCTTTTCTTTATCTCCATTCCAAATTTCTTCAATATTTTCAGTTCCTATTTTTTTTCTTAATTTTATAGAATAATTTCCTTTAGCCGTTGTTTTTGTCCAATATTTATATTCTTTATCCTTATATGGTAAGGACTCGTCGTCTAATTTTATTCTACCTTTAATTTCATCAAACAATTTTTTTTTTACTTCATTTGTGTCCTTCAAATTATTTTCAGTATATTTGTTTTCTTCTTCTAAATATTTTCTTACTTCTGGAAGAAGTTTTGAACTATCCTTCAACACTTCAAGAATATTTTCTTGGTGTATCCAGCTATAATTATCTTCCCAGGTTGTATTGTGACAAGATTTTAGTTCGGGTTTTTTCTCTAGCTGTGGTACTTTCATAATTATAATTATTTAATACATGAATATTTTTTTCATAACACTTATTATTTTTGTCATAGTTTACATTTTGCTTAATTGGTTTGTAAAAACATCAAGTAAAAAAATATCAAAAGGAATAAGATTAATAACAATAATTTTATCAATACTTTTAGCAATTATTATGGCTTATGCAGGTAGATTTTTGTTTTCCTTGCCATTTGTTTTAATGATATTGCCATTAATTAAAACTAAAGCAGGCTTATCTTTATTCCAGATTTTTAGAATTTGGAGTTTGCTGAAATTATTAAAAAATTCAGGTAGATTTAATTCCAAATCAAAATTTTAATACTCAAAGCATCTCAACTGATGAAGCATACAGAATATTAAATTTAGATTCTCAAAAAAAATACACTAAAGAAGAAGTAATAACTTCATATAAAAAAATAATGAAAAAAATACATCCTGATGTCAGCCCAGAGCTAGCCAGACTTGCATCAATTGTTAATGAAGCTAAAGAAGTTGTGTTAAAAAATATTAGTTAATTCAATATATCTTCAAATTTTTCGAAAATTTTATTTGGATTTATTTTATTTTTACCTAATGTGTCATGCGTTACTGTCTCTTCACCATCTGGAATAATAGGAAACATCATTGGACTGTAATTTCCATAAAGTAGTGGAGTGTCTGCCATTAATACTATTGTTGGAATATCTAAAGCTGCTGACAAGTGGCTAAAACTTGAGTCATTACAGATAGCCACATTACAGTTTTTTATTATAGGTAAAATTTCATTTAGACTTAAGCTATCTAGCGCAGTGCATTGTTTGCTGAATTTAGAATTTAAAATTTCTTCTAATATTTTTTGTTCCTCATCTTTTTTACCAGTCGCAAGAAAAAATCTACAATTATTTAATTTATTAGATACAAGCCTCATAAATTCTATAAATATCTTAGAAGGTATTCTTTTAGTTGGACCGGAACCTCCAATTCCAAGCAGTATATTTATTTGATCTTCTCTAATATTAAATTTATTTTTAGAAATAATTATTTTTTTATCATCAACTTGAATTTTTGGGAAACTATCGACGTCTAAATCTAATTTGTTTTTTAAAAAATTCTGAGCTGCATATATTACGTGTTGATATTTTTTTTCGAACAAGGGATATTGATATATATCTTTTATACCAGCTAATTTAGAAATTAAGTTAAATCTTAAAGATGAATTAAAAATAAATACTTTATCAAAATTATATTTTTTTAAATCATCAATTAATTTTATTGATCCGCTAATTCCATCATGTCGTCCTCTTTTAAGATTATCACGATCTAATATAATGACTTTATCAATATATTCGTTGTTAGATAATATGATTTCTGCTTTTGAGTTTTCTTTTACTAGAACACTTACAGGAGCGCTAAATTTTTTTGATATTGATTCAATGAATGGTAAAAAAATTACCATATCTCCAATTCCCTTACGGTTTTGAATTGCTAAAATTTTCATTATTTAATTATATAACCTTTACTAAATTTTTTTTTTTATATAAGTTTTATTTATGAGTGAAATTAAAGGCATTTATGCGGCTTCATTATCAATATTGGATAGCAACTTAGCCTTAAATGTAAAAAAAAACGATTAAACATGCAGAAAATTTAATTGACCAAGGCTGTCATGGCGTAGCCATATTTGGTAGCACGGGACAGGCTCAATTGATTTCTATTAGCGAAAAAATTCAATTAATTAATGAACTGGGTGAAAGCAAATACAAAGAAAAATTTATTTTGGGAACGGGATTAAATTCTCTCAGTGAAACTATAAATTTAATTAAAATAGCTATGTCTCAAAATTTTTTTAAATTTCTTATTATGCCGCCAGCTTACTACAAATATGGTGATGAAGAAGTTATAAATTTTTATACAAAAATTATTGAAAAATTTCCTACTGCTAAAATTATTATATATAATTTTGAAAAACTTTGTGGTTATAAGTTTAGTGTAGAGTGTGTTGAACAGCTAGTATCAAAATTTCCTGATCAAATTATA
>CACCYQ010000028.1 GCA_902550285.1 uncultured Pelagibacteraceae bacterium
TTGAACAGCTTGATATCCTCTTTTTTCTTTATCTATCAATTGTATTATTCTCCCTTTTTCAGTTTTGATTACAGTTACAGGAATCGCTTGGCCAGTTTTATAAAATTCTTTGGTCATTCCTATTTTTTTTCCTATTAATGCTATTTCGCTCATAAATTAAATTTTTATTTCTACATCTACACCTGAAGCCAGATCAAGCTTCATTAAAGCTTCTACTGTTTGAGGCGTTGGTTCAATTATATCTATTAATCTCTTGTGTGTTCTTGTTTCAAATTGTTCTCTACTTTTTTTGTCAATATGTGGTGATCTTAATACTGTGTATCTTTCTATTTTAGTTGGTAATGGTATTGGACCTTTTATATTAGCACCTGTTCTTTTTACAGTATTGACTATTTCTTCTGTTGACCTATCAAGTACTTTATTGTCGTAAGCTCTTAATTTTATTCTTATACTTTGTTTATCCATTTTAACCTGTCTTCTTTACTACTTCGTCTTGAACATTTTGAGGTACTTTATCGTAATGATCAAAAAACATTGAGTATTGGGCTCTTCCTTGTGACATTGATCTTAAATTATTAATATAACCAAACATGTTTGCCAAAGGCACCATAGCTGTAATAACTGTAGCATTTCCTCTTTGTTCTTGTGTGTTTATTTGTCCTCTTCTGCTATTTAAATCGCCAATAACATCACCCATATAGTCTTCAGGTGTAACTACTTCAACTCTCATGACTGGCTCCAGTAACTTTAGGGTAGCTTTTTGACAAGCATCTTTAAAACATTGTCTTGATGCTAGTTCAAACGCCAATACACTTGAGTCAACATCATGATGCAGACCGTCGATAATGGTAACTTTATAATCAATAATTGGAAACCCAGCTAAAATTCCAGAATCTGATACGGACTCAATTCCTTTTTCTACTCCAGGAATAAATTCTTTTGGAATTGCTCCACCTTTAATTTTATTTTCAACTTCTCTACCTTTGCCTGGATCCAATGGTTCAATTTCGAGTTTAACTCTTGCAAATTGTCCAGCGCCTCCACTTTGCTTTTTATGAATATAATCAGCAGTAGCATTTCCTAATATTGTTTCTCTGTAAGCAACCTGGGGTGCTCCAACGTTGGCTTCAACTTTAAATTCTCTTTTCATTCTATCGACAATAATGTCAAGGTGTAGTTCTCCCATTCCTTTTATAATTGTTTGACCAGATTCTTCATCTGATGTTACTCTAAATGAAGGATCTTCTTTAGCTAGTCGACCTAGAGCTTCTCCCATTTTCTCTTGGTCTCCTTTTGTTTTTGGTTCTACAGCTATTTCTATTACAGGATCAGGGAATTCCATAGGTTCTAACAAAACAGGATGTTCTTCATTTGACAAAGTATGTCCTGTTATTGTGTATTTTAAACCTGCTAAAGCTACAATGTCTCCTGTATTTGCTTCTTTAATATCTTCTCTAGAGTTTGCATGCATTAACAGCATTCTGCCTACTCTTTCTTCTTTATCTCTTGAAGTATTGTAAATTCCTGTGCCAGATTTAATTGTACCTGAATAAATTCTAATAAAAGTTAGAGATCCTACAAATGGATCATTTGCTACTTTAAATGCTAAAGCTGAAAAAGGAGCTTTATCATCAAATTTCATTTCTAGTGCTTCATCAGATCCAGGTTTAGTTCCTTTAATTGAACCTATATCTTCTGGGCTTGGTAAATAATCAACAACTGCGTCTAATAGTGGCTGAACACCTTTGTTTTTGAACGCTGATCCTGTTAGAACTGGCACAAAATCAAATTTTAGACATCCTTTTCTTACACATTTGATTAAATCATTTTCTGATATTTCTTTACCGTTTAAATAATCTTCCATTAACTTATCATCTTGCTCAACAGCCAATTCAACTAATTCTTGTCGATATTTATTTGCTGATTCTTTTAAATCTTCAGGGATATCAGTAACCTCAAATTCAGCTCCTAGAGTTTCATCTTTCCAGATAATTGCTTTCATCTTAATTAAATCAACTATCCCTTTTAGAGATGACTCTATTCCTACGGGTATCTGTGTAACTAATGGTCTTGCACCTAATCTTTCTTTAATCATGTCTACACACATGAAAAAATTTGCTCCTGTTCTGTCCAGTTTATTAATAAAACAGATTCTGGGTACTTTATATTTATCGGCTTGTCTCCATACTGTTTCAGATTGAGGCTCAACACCTGCAACACCATCAAAAACTGCAACTGCACCATCTAAAACTTTTAATGATCTTTCAACTTCAATAGTAAAATCAACATGCCCTGGGGTGTCTATAATATTAATTCTATGATCTCTCCAAAAACAGGTTGTGGCCGCAGAAGTAATTGTAATTCCTCTTTCTTGCTCTTGCTCCATCCAATCCATTGTTGCAGCTCCATCATGAACTTCACCAATTTTATGACTCTTTCCTGTATAGTATAAAATTCTTTCAGTTGTTGTTGTTTTGCCGGCATCGATGTGTGCCATAATTCCAATATTTCTATATTTATTTAATATATGAGTTCTGGGCATAAATTTACCATCTAAAATGTGCAAAAGCTTTGTTTGACTCTGCCATTTTATGTGTGTCTTCTTTCTTTTTTATCGCTGATCCTTTATTTTGGTAGGCATCATAAATTTCATTAAAAATTTTATCTGACATTTTTTTATCTTTTCTTTTTCTAGATGCATCAATTAACCATCTAATAGCTAAAGCTTGAGATCTTTTAGACTTTACTTCGACAGGAACTTGATAAGTTGCGCCACCAACTCTTCTTGATCTAACTTCTAATGTTGGTCTTATATTGTTTATTGCTTCATTAAAAACATTTATTGGTTCATCTTTGGATTTTGATTTAATTCTATCTAGCGCATCATAAACAATTTTTTCAGCAATAGTTTTTTTTCCATCATACATTATTGAATTAATTAGTTTTGGGATTACTACAGATTTATATTTAGGATCAATGACTGGAATTTTTTTTGGAGCTTTTCTTTTTCTAGACATAAATTATTTTGCTTTCTTTGCTCCATACTTAGATCTTTGTTGCTTTCTATTTTGAACTCCTTGTGTATCTAGATTTCCTCTTAAAATGTGATAACGAACTCCAGGTAAATCTTTTACTCTACCACCTCTTATCAAAACAACTGAGTGTTCTTGAAGATTGTGTCCTTCACCAGGTATATAAGAAGTCACTTCATGCCCATTTGACAATCTAACTCTTGCTACTTTTCTTAATGCTGAATTTGGTTTTTTTGGTGTTGTTGTATAAACTTTTAAGCAAACACCTCTTTTTTGAGGAGATTTTTCTAAAGCTGGGACTTTGTCCCTAACTTTAGGTTTGATTCTTTTTTTTTTCAACAATTGGTTTATAGTTGGCATAAATTATAATATTTTTTATTTTTGATTAAATTAACTGACTAGTCATGTGTGGCAGCGTTTAGTGCTTAATGCACTACATCCAACCAAAAACATCGCCAAAATACAGTAGAAATCTATTTTGTCAAACTATTTTACTTGTAAATTCGGGTTATTTTTATTGATTTGCTTGGGTTTCTGTAGGTTCTGTAGCTTCCAACTTCTGTTGATCAGATAAGAACTTATTATCTTGTTCAAGAGCTTTTTTGTTCCAATTATTTTTTATAGAGCCTGTACCAGCAGGAACTAATCTTCCAACAATAACATTTTCCTTTAACCCTTTTAATTTATCAATTTTTCCTTTTATTGCAGCGTCAGTTAAAACTCTTGTTGTTTCTTGGAAGGAAGCTGCAGAAATAAATGACTCTGTTTGCAAAGACGCTTTTGTAATTCCCATTAGCACTCTTTCCCCAATTAAATTTTTCTTACCTTCAGATTTCATTTTTTCATTTATTTCTTCAAATCTATTTATGTCAATTATTTCTCCTGGTAGTAAACTTGAATCTCCTGGATCTTTTATTTCAATTTTTTTAAGCATTTGCTTAAGGATTGTTTCAATATGCTTGTCATTAATAATTACTCCTTGTAGTCTGTAAACTTCTTGTACTTGGTTTACAAAATATTCTGTAAGCTCTTCTATGCCCAATATTCTTAAAATATCATGAGGCAAAGGTTGTCCATCTAATAAATACTCTCCTTTTTTAATATTTTCGCCCTGGTTGAAGTTGATGTGTTTTCCTTTAGGAATTAAATAATTTGATTCTTCTCCATTATCTGAATTAATTGTAACTTTTTGTTTACCTCTAACTTCTTTTCCAAAAATAACTTTTCCATCATTTTCTGCGATTATTGCACTATCCTTAGCTTTTCTAGCTTCGAACAATTCAGCCACTCTAGGCAAGCCTCCAGTAATGTCTTTTGTTTTAGATGTTTCTTTAGGTAGCCTAGCGATCACATCGCCTGCTGTAATTTTTTGTCCATCTTTTACAGATAAAATTGAGTCTGGTACAAGATAATATCTTGCTTCATTATCATCTGCTTTTTTTACTACATTTCCTTTTTCATCTCTCAGAGTAATTCTTGGTTTCAAATCAGTATTTTTTGATTGTGTTTTCCAATCAATAACTGTCTTTGTGGAAATTCCAGTTGCATCATCCATTGTTTCGGCTAATGATATACCGTCTATAAGATCAACATAATTAGCTATTCCATTTTTTTCTGCAATTACAGGAGTAGTATATGGGTCCCACTCACAAATTTTATCATTTTTATTTACTTTGTTTTCATTTTGAAAAAATAATTTTGAACCATATGGAACTTTATATGAGGCTATTTGCAATCCATTTTCATCTTCAATAGAAAGTTGAGTGTTTCTACCCATTACAATAAAATTTTTCTTAGAATCTTCTATCAAGTTTGTGTTTGTTATTTTTAATATTCCTTTTTTATTAGCAATAATTTGTGAATCTTGTTTAATAGATGCTGTTCCTCCTACGTGAAAGGTTCTCATCGTAAGCTGCGTTCCTGGTTCACCTATCGATTGAGCAGAAATCATTCCTATAGCTTCTCCTACATGAACTAATTTACCTCTAGCTAAATCTCTTCCATAACATGTGGCGCAGACACCACTTCTTAAACTACATGTAATAACTGAATAAACATCTATCATTTTTACTCCAGCAGAGTCTATTTTTTCGCATGATGCTTCGTTTATCATTTCTCCTTTTTTTATAATTACCTCGCCATTTATTGGATTTTTTACGTTGTTAGCTGCTACCCTGCCAAGAACTCTTTCAGCTAAGCTTACTATAACATTTCCTCCTTCAATGATTTCTGACAAAGTTATGTAATCAGGATTATCACATTTTATTTTAGTAACTGTTAAGTCTTGAGCTACGTCACACAACCTTCTGGTTAAATACCCAGAGTTTGCAGTTTTTAATGCTGTATCAGCTAATCCTTTTCTTGCTCCATGAGTTGAGTTAAAATACTCAAGAGCAGTAAGGCCCTCTTTAAAATTAGAAGTAATCGGAGACTCTATAATTTCACCAGAAGGTTTAGCAATCAAACCTCTCATTCCAGCTAATTGTTTCATTTGAGCCGCAGAACCTCTTGCTCCACTGTCTGCCATCATGAAAACAGAATTAATTTTAAGTCCATCCTTAGTTACTTCTGTTGCAGAAATTTTCTTCATCATTTCAGCTGCTACTCTGTCAGTACATTTAGACCATGCATCAACAACTTTATTATATTTTTCTCCTCTAGTAATTAACCCTTCAGAATATTGTGTTTCGTATTCAGAAATTAATTTTTTTGTTTCATCTATTAATTGCTGTTTATTTTCTGGTATTACTAAATCATCTTTTCCAAAAGAAATTCCTGCTTTAAAAGCATGTTTAAAACCTAAATTTTTTAATTTATCGCAAAATATTACTGTAGATTTTTGTCCTGAAAATCTAAACACATGATCAATTATCTCTGAAACAGTTCTTTTGGGAAGAAGTCTATCAATCAAAGAAAATTTGTTATTAATATTTTTTGGTAAAATGTTTGCTAATAAAAATCTTCCTGCTGTACTTATCTGCTTTTCATATTTATTGTTTCCATTTTCATCAATAGTTTCAAATCTAGATACTATTCTTGAATGTACTTTTATTTGTCCACTTTCTAAACCATGATCAATTTCTGATATGTTTGTAAAATATCCTTCAATTTTATCTTTTTGATAAGGAGGCTGAGATAAATAATAAATTCCTAAAATCATATCTTGGCTAGGTACAATTATTGGTTTTCCATTTGATGGGCTTAAAATGTTATTAGTAGACATCATTAACACTCTTGCTTCTAATTGAGCTTCTAAACTTAAAGGAACATGTACAGCCATCTGATCACCGTCAAAGTCAGCATTGAATGCAGCACAAGTTAATGGGTGTAGTTCTATAGCGTCCCCCTCTATAAGTTTTGGTTCGAATGCTTGAACTCCAAGTCTATGCAAAGTCGGTGCTCTATTTAATATGATTGGATGTTCTCTAACAATTTCTTCCAAAGCATCCCAAACTTCATTTCTTTCTCTTTCAACTAATTTTTTTGCTTGTTTAATTGTAGATGCAAGTCCAAGCTTGTTTAATCTTGCATATAAAAAAGGTTTAAATAGCTCTAAAGCCATTTTCTTTGGCAATCCACATTCATGAAGTTTTAAATCAGGTCCAACTACAATTACTGATCTACCTGAGTAATCTACTCGTTTTCCTAGTAAATTTTGTCTAAATCTTCCTTGTTTTCCTTTAAGCATCTCTGCAAGAGATTTTAAAGGTCTTTTTCCTGTTCCAGTAATAACTCTTCCTCTTCTTCCATTGTCAAACAACGCATCAACAGACTCTTGAAGCATTCTTTTTTCATTTCTAATTATTATGTCGGGAGCTTTTAAATCCATTAACCTTTTTAATCTGTTATTTCTATTAATGACTCTTCTATATAAATCATTAAGGTCTGAAGTTGCAAATCTTCCACCATCCAAAGGTACTAGAGGCCTTAGTTCTGGTGGTATAACTGGTACAACAGTTAATATCATCCACTCTGGTTTATTTCCAGTTTCAATAAATGACTCTATTAATTTTAATCTTTTAATTGATCTTTCTTCAGCTACTTTAGACTTGGTTTCTTTAATAGCATTTACTAACCTTTCTTTTTCTTCAGATAAATTTATTGACTTAAGAATTTCTAAAACTGCCTCTGCACCAATACCAGCCGTGAATGATTCTTCACCGTGTTCGTCTTGGTATTTTATTAATTCTTCTTCAGAAAGTAACTGATTTTTCTTTAAATTTGTTAAACCAGGTTCGATGACTATGAAGTTTTCAAAATACAAAACCCTCTCAACATCTTTTAATTTCATATCAAGAACTAATGAGATTCTGCTAGGAAGCGATTTTAGAAACCATATATGGGCAACTGGAGTAGCAAGATTAATGTGTCCCATTCTTTCTCTTCTCACATTTGATTTTGTAACTTCAACACCACATTTTTCACATATAATTCCTCTAAATTTCATTCTTTTGTATTTTCCACAAAGACATTCATAATCTTTTATTGGACCAAATATCCTTGCGCAAAATAAGCCATCTTTTTCGGGCCTAAATGTTCTATAGTTAATTGTTTCTGGTTTTTTTATTTCCCCATAAGTCCATGATTTTATTTTTTCAGGACTGGCTAATGTTATTTTAATACTATTAAAATTTTGAGCTTCTTGGATTTCAGAATTTTTAAATAAATCTGTTAGTTGTTTTTTCATAAATTAATTTAATTCCACATTTAATGCTAAAGATTTTATTTCTTTAACTAATACATTAAAAGACTCTGGGATTCCCGATTCAAAATTTTCTTCACCTTTAACTATTGTTTCATAAACTTTAACTCTACCTGCAACATCATCTGATTTAACAGTTAGTATTTCTTGAAGAGTATAAGAAGCACCATAAGCTTCTAACGCCCATACTTCCATTTCTCCAAATCTTTGGCCTCCATTTTGGGCTTTACCGCCTAATGGTTGTTGAGTAACCAAACTATAAGGTCCGGTAGATCTAGCATGTATTTTATCTTCAACAAGATGGTGTAATTTTAACATATAAATAGTACCCACAGTTACTGGTCGATCAAACTTTTCTCCAGTTCTGCCATCCCATAAATAAGTTTGTCCTGAACTTGGAAGTTTAGCTAACTCTAACATTTTAGTTACATCACTTTCTTTCGCCCCATCAAATACTGGTGTAGCAATAGGTACTCCATTTTTGAGATTAACGGTTAAATCTTTAAATTCAGTATTTGAAAGATTTTCAATTTTTTCTTTGTAAGTATCTTTTCCATATATTGATTTTAAAATATTAGATATTTTTTCTGTTCTTTCTATTTTCTTTTGATTTTCATTTACTAAAGTATTAATTTTTTCTCCTAACTCAGTGCATGACCATCCTAAGTGGGTTTCTAAAATTTGTCCTACATTCATTCTACTTGGAACTCCCAAAGGATTTAAAACTATATCAACTGCTTTGCCATTTTCTCTATATGGCATATCCTCTAATGGTACTATTTTACTTACAACGCCTTTGTTACCATGTCTGCCTGACATTTTATCTCCAGGTCTAAGCCTTCTCTTTATTGCTACAAAAACCTTAACCATCTTCATAACACTTGGCAATAAATCATCGCCTTGCCTAATTTTTAGTACTTTATCTTCAAATCTAGCTTGAATATCTTGTTTTGCTAAATTGTATTGATCTTTTAATTGAAAAATTGCATCGATCTTTTTGTTATCTGAAATAGATACTTTAAATATTTCACTTACAGATAACTTGTTTATATCTTCTTCATTTAATTTTTTACCAACTTCAATATCTTTAATTTTTTTAGAGATTTGCTGTCCAGATAATATTAAAGATGCCCTCTGTATAATACTTCGTTCCAAAATTTCTTCTTCAACTATTTTATCTTGTTGAACATTTTCAATTTCAGCTCTTTCTATAGTAATTGATCTTTCATCTTTTTCTATTCCGTGTCTATTAAAAACCCTAACATCAATTACTGTACCACCACTTCCACTTGGCATTCTTAGTGATGTATCTGTAACATCTATTGCTTTTTCACCAAATATTGATCTTAATAGTTTTTCCTCAGGTCCAGATGCGCTATCACCTTTTGGAGTAACTTTTCCTACTAATATATCACCTGGCTTAACTTCAGCTCCAATATAAACTACACCTGATTCATCTAAATTTCTTAAAGACTCTTCATTAACGTTTGGTATGTCTCTTGTGATATCCTCTTCACCTAGTTTTGTGTCTCTTGCCATTATTTCATATTCTTCTATATGAATTGAGGTAAAAACATCATCTGTAACGCATCTCTCTGAAATTAATATTGAATCTTCAAAGTTGTATCCTTGCCAAGGCATAAATGCTACGGTAACATTTTTTCCTAAAGCTAATTCACCGGTTTTTGTTGCGGGTCCATCTGCAATTATGTCTCCTTTAATTACCTTGTCTCCGACTGTAACAAGAGGTTTTTGATTTATACAGGTGTTTTGATTTGATCTTTTAAATTTTTGTAAATTATAAATATCAACACCAGATTTTGAAAAATCTTTTTCATGCATAGCTTTTATAACTATTCTTTTTCCATCTATTTTATCAACTACTCCATCTCTTTTAGCTACAATGGTAACACCAGAATCAAGTGCAACATCGCTTTCAATACCTGTTCCGACTAATGGTGCTTCAGGTTTTAATAAAGGAACTGCCTGCCTCATCATATTTGAACCCATTAGAGCTCTATTAGCATCATCATTTTCTAAGAAAGGTATCAACGAAGCAGCTACAGAAACTAATTGTTTAGGAGAAACATCGATATAATCGATGCTTTCTGGTTTTGCTAAGATGAAATTTAAATTTTGTCTGCAGGAAACCAATTCCTCGGTAAACTTACCGTTTTTATCAATAATTGAATTTGCTTGAGCTATTGTATATTTTGTTTCCTCCATTGCTGAAAGATATTCAATTTTATCTTGAACAGTACCTTCTTCAACTTTTTTGTAAGGACTTTCTATAAAACCATATTTGTCTATTTTTGAATAAGTAGATAAACTGTTTATCAATCCTATGTTTGGACCCTCAGGCGTTTCAATCGGGCAAATTCTTCCATAATGTGTTGGATGAACATCTCTAACTTCAAATCCAGCTCTCTCTCTAGTTAAGCCTCCAGGTCCAAGTGCAGATACTCTTCTTTTGTGTGTAATTTCTGAAAGCGGGTTTGTTTGGTCCATAAACTGAGATAATTGAGATGTTGCAAAAAAATCTTTTAATGCAACTGTCAAAGGTTTAGCGTTTATTAGGTCTTGTGGCATTGCTGACTCAACATCTAAAGTTGTCATTTTTTCTTTTATTGCTCTTTCCATTCTATAGACACCAATTCTTGCTTGGTTTTCAACAAGCTCTCCTACTGATCTTACTCTTCTATTTCCTAAATGATCTATATCGTCAACATCGTCTTTCCCATCTCTTAAATCCAACATTTTTTTTATTATCGCAATAATATCATCATTTCTTAATATCCTTATTTTATCAGAACATTCTAATCCAAGTCTTGAATTCATTTTAACTCTTCCAACATCTGAAAGGTCATATCTTTCGGAGCTAAAAAATAAATTATTAAAAATTTGAGCAGCTATTTCTAT
>CACCYQ010000029.1 GCA_902550285.1 uncultured Pelagibacteraceae bacterium
TTCTCGCACCTTCGGCATTTTCTAAAACTTTTGCCTGTGCTCCTTCCATGATTGCTACACATGAATTAGTCGTTCCTAAATCTATACCTATTACTTTACTCATAATTTTACGATTTCACATCTTATATAGGTGTTATTTTTTGTAGTACAAGTTGCCACACCAATTAATTTTTATCCTTTTTTTCTTGTTTTTCTTCAGTTTTCTTGTCGTCTAATTTATTATCCTTACTACTTTTGGAGCTTTTTTTTGAAACAGCTACTAGAGAAGGCCTAAGCAATCTAGCTTTTATCATAAATCCTTTTTGTATTTCTTGTACTATTGTACCAGGTTCTTTACTATCGTCTTCTATTTCCATCATTGCCTGATGAAAGTTAGGGTCAAGCTTTTCATTAATTGATTTAATAATATTAATATTATTTTTGTTGAATATATTTAAAGTATCTTTGTATATTATTTCTAGATGGTCTGAAATTTTTTTAAGTGCCTCACTTTTTTTTAAAGTTTCATCATTTTCTAAAGATTGTTTTGATCTTTCAAGGTTATCAATTAAATTTAATGCTTCTTTTGCGAATGAAAATCCACCATATTCAAAAGCTTCTTCCTTTTCTTTTTCATACCTTCTTCTTTGATTTTCCATTTCCGCTAAAGATCTAGTTAACTTATCTTCTAATTCTTTTATTTTTTCTTCCGGGGTTAATTCTTTTTTTACTTCTTCATTTTTTTCATTAATTTCTGGTGTTTTAGATTCATCGAGTTTTTCATATTCAGGTTTTTGTGTTTCTTCTTTTTCCATACTCTCCTATATGGTATGAAAATCAAAAAATACTAGATGAAAAAAAAAAATATATTAGAAATATTTATAGGGTCTAATAATCCAGGAAAAATAAAGGAAATTAAACGTTTATTGCCTAAAAATATTAAAGTTATTTTACCTAAATATTTTAAAATTAAAAGTCCCACAGAAAATGGAAAAACATTTATAAAAAATTCTATATTAAAAGCTAAATATTTTTCAAAAAAGACCGGTAAAATATGTATAGCTGACGATTCAGGTTTAGAAATAGATAAACTTAATAAATTACCTGGTATTTATTCTGCAAGATGGGGAGGAAAAAAAAAAGATTTTAATTTAGCGATATACAAAGTCTTCAATGAATTAAAAAAAATAGATAAAAATTGGAATAAAAAAAAAATAAGAGCTAGATTTGTTTGTGCTCTTACTGTTTACTGGCCCAATGGTAAAACCGTTTCAAGGCTTGGAAAAGTAGAGGGAACCATAACAACATCAAAAAAAGGGCATAGAGGATTTGGATATGATCCAATTTTTATTCCATTAGGAAAAAAACTTACTTTTGGTCAAATGGCTTCATTTCAAAAATATAAAATTGACCACAGGATGAATGCTTATAAAAAAATTAAAAAATTTCTTTAAATTTTTTGTTTTCAACAGAGTAAAAATTTAAAGTATGAGTAATTTTATTTTGATTAATTTCAAAAATCCCTATTTTTCCTTTAAATTTGTTTTTTTTATAAAATATTTTATCATCAACTATAAAATCATTTTTATAGATTAAAAAATATACAAGACCAATTAAATCATAACTTAAAAATGATAGTTGGTTAGGATGTTTTCCATATATTTCGTTATATTCTTTGATGAATTTGTCATAATTTTTTTTATTTATTGATGGAAAATATATTGGCTGAATATTTTCTTCTTTGAGTAAAGATTTATCAAACCATTGGTTTAAACATATGTAATGAATTCTTTTAGAATTAACGTCAGTGTATAGTAATGATGTAGCTACACTTTTTAAGCTCTCATCAAAATCTGCAATAATAACTGAGTCAAAATTTATTCCTCCCAAAGTATCTCTTTTTTTTAATGTTTCTATTTTTTTCTCTTTACTTGCGTCGTTAGAATTTTGTAATCTTAAAATTTCATCTTCAAGATTTTGTTTTCTTATTTTGTAATATGTTAAATCTTCTATTTGAGAAGTTAAAATAGTTGGATCTGTGTCATAAACAAATTTTTCTTTTAATTTAATTTTGCTTTGTAAAATAGCTTCTTCGATTTCATATTTAACTTCAGAATTTGGTATCATAAAAACTGTTTTTTTAATTTCATTTTGATTTAAATATTTTTTTATTGTTTTGATCTGTGAAACTGCATTTATACCAGTGCTAATGACGTTTTTTGGATTATTAATCAGTTTATTTGTTAAAGATAAAAAAATTACATTTTTTAATTTATTTAAATGAATTAAGTTTTCATTAAAAATAGGTCCTATGATTATTTTAATTCCGTTTTCATAAAGTTCTTGAGCTACTTTAAAAGTAGTATTTGGATCTGCCTCTGTATCTCTTGGAAAAATTTCAATTTTGGAGTCATTAATTTTATTTGTTGCTAATCTTGTTGCTTTAACAATTGATTCTCCAATTTCTTTATATTCACCAGTTAAAGGAACAATTAGTCCAATTTTTATACTTTCTTCAGAAAAAGCCTTCTTATTAAAAGAAAAAAGAATCAAAAATAATAAGAATATATATTTTATTAAAGTTTTCATTTTTATTATATTATTATACTTCTTTAAATTAATGCACATAGATATTGACAAAAATAAGATTACAAAAGGTTTATATATTGTTGCTACACCTATAGGTAATTTGAAAGATATATCATATAGAGCTTTAGAGACACTCAAAAATTCAGATTTTATTTTATGTGAAGATACTAGAGTATCAAGCAAACTGCTTTCAAATTTTAACATAAAATCAAAATTAATTTCTAATCATAAATTTAATGAGAAAAAAAATCTAAAAAAAATTATACATCTTTTAAATTCAAATAAAATTTTATCAATTATATCAGATGCTGGAACACCAGCAATATCTGATCCCGGCAGGAGACTCATCGAAGAGTGTGTTAAAAATAATATTAGTATATTTTCAGTTCCAGGACCTTCTGCTGTCACAGCAGCAGTTTCAATAAGTGGATTTTCTGATAAGTATTATTTTCATGGCTTTTTACCGGAAAAAACATCTGCTATTGATAAAGATTTAAATATACTATCAAAATTAGACTGCTCTATTGTATTTTTTATTTCTACTAAAAAAATTAATAATGTAATTCATACAATTAAAAAATATTTTAAAAAAAGAAATATAATTATTTGTCGTGAAATTTCAAAGTATTTTGAAGAATATATAAGAAGCAGTATTGAAGACTTACAAGAATTTAAAGATTCTTTAAAAGGAGAATTGACTATTGTTATTTCAGAAAAAAAAATAGATCAAAAAAAAGTTAATAAACTGAGCGAATCAAATAAAGACAAGATAAAAAAATTAATAGATAAATTAAGTATAAAAGATATTGTTGATATAATTGTTGAAGAAAAAAATGTTTCAAAAAAAGAAGTTTACAACTATTGTCTATCTTTAAAGAATGAAAATTAAATTATATTTTTTTATTTTACTACTAGTATTTATTAATGGATGTGTTGGAACATCTTCAAAAGGAGTTTTTGGAACTGGAGTAAGTATTGCTTTAGATCCAAGAACCTTAGGAACACAAATTGACGATTCAATTATGGATAAAAATTTAGATGGAAGATTATTAAAAATGAATAAGAGTTATTTTTTATCTGTAAAAACTAAAGTTCTAGATGGAAGAATTTTTATTACTGGAAAAGTTGATAATCCAGAAGAAAAGTTAAAAATAACTAAATTAGCATGGGAAACAAAAGGAGTAAGATCAGTTAGAAATGATATTAAGATAAAAGAAGAATTTAACTTTAAACAATCTGCTAAAGATATTTTAATTACTTCGCAACTAAGATCTGCCTTGATATTTAATAAAAATATTAAAGCTGTAAATTATAATATTGATACATATAAAAAAAAAATATACGTTTATGGAATAGCGCGTAGTTCAGATGAAAGATCAGAAGTAATTAACGAGGCAAAAGAGATACTAGATGTGGAAGATGTTGTTGCTAGCATTCTTTTATTAGAAGATTTAAGAATTCAAAAAAATTAATTTTTTTTATTATAATTAATAACTCCAGCAGAATAAGCAGCAACAGATGCTAAATTTAAAATGTCTGATGTTGATGATCTTAAAGGAGCAATTTCTATAGCTTGTCCTAATCCAACAAGAAGAGGGCCAATTACTTTTGAACCACCCAGAGTTTTCATTGTTTTATATGTTATTGCCGCACTATGTTGTCCAGGCATAATCAAAACATTTGCATTACCAACGATTTCAGAAAAAGGATATAATTCTTTGTATATTTCATCAAGAGCAACATCCGGCTGCATATCCCCATCAAATTTAAAATTAACATTTTTTTGTTTTAATATCTCAACAGCATCTCTGATATGTTTAGTTCTGCTAGTAATTGGTTGACCAAATGTTGAGTGAGATAAAAAAGCAATTTTTGGATCAAAACCGAAAAGTCTAACTACTCTTGCTGATGATATTGCAATTTCAGCTAATTGATTTGATGAAGGATATTCATGTACAGTAGTATCTGCAATAAACACTGTTCTTCCTTTATTAACCACCATGTTTAAACCAAACATAATTTCACCTGGCCTAGGCTCAACAACTTTTTTAATCTTTTCAAGTGATTGAGAATATCTTCTTGTATTCCCAGTAACCATAGCATCAGAATCTCCACATGAAACCATACATGCTCCCCATATAACTCTATCGTTTCTTACCATTCTGTCACAATCTCTTTCCAGTAGTCCCTGGTCTCTATGCAATTTTTTAAATAAATATTTTGTGTACTTTTCTCTTTTCTCTTTTGAAGTTGAATTTACTATTTCAATATCAAAATTTTCACTATAACCGATTTCTTTTAATCTTTGTTTTACAACTTTTTCTTTAGCAACAATTATTGGAATACCTAAACCACTATTTTTAAAAGCAATGGCAGCTTTAAGTGTATTTTCATCTTCACCATCTACAAATACTACTTTTTTTTGTGCTTTTTTAACTTGAGAATTAATTCCTTGCATTATAGTTACCGAAGGATCCAATCTTTGTTTTAGTTGTTCAGAGTAAATTTCAAAATTTTCAATTTTTTTTCTTGCAACGCCACTTTTAATTGCAGCTTTAGCAACCGCAACAGGAATAACACTAATCAATCTTGGATCAAATGTAGATGGTATTATATAATCTTTTCCATATCTTGGTCTTTCACCTCCCATTGCCGCAACAACTTCATCAGGAACTCTTTCTCTAGCTAAAGCAGCTATGGCATTTGATGCGGCCATCTTCATTTCTTCATTTATTGTTTTTGCTCTAACATCTAGTGCTCCTCTAAAAATATAGGGAAAACCTATCAAGTTGTTTACTTGATTTGGGTAATCAGATCTTCCAGTTGCAATTATTGCATCATTTCTTACTTCTTCAATTTCTTCAGGTGTAATTTCAGGATCAGGATTTGCACAAGCAAAAATTATTGGATTTTTCGCCATTTTTTTAATCATATCTTTTTTCAATACGTCAGCTTTAGATAATCCAAGAAATACATCAGCTCCTTCGATTATTTCATCTAATGTTCTGGCTTTAGTTTCAATAGCATGTAAAGATTTCCATTCATTTAGATTTTTTCTTCCTTTATAAATAACTCCTTTTCTATCCAGCATTGTGATATTTTTTTGAGGTACTCCTTTAGCTTTAAAAAGATTTGCACAAGCCATAGCAGATGCCCCTGCACCATTTATTACAATTTTTATATTCTTAATATTTTTTTTTGTAATGTGTAATGCATTTATTAAAGCTGCACATGTAATTATTGCAGTTCCATGTTGATCATCATGAAAAACCGGAATATCTAAAATTTCTTTCAATTTTTTTTCAATTATAAAACAGTCTGGAGCTGCTATATCTTCAAGATTTATTCCTCCAAAACTTTTTGAAAAGTTTTTTATAGAGTTAACTATTTCATCTGTGTCATTAGAATCTATTTCTAGGTCAATAGAATCAATATCAGCAAATCTTTTAAATAGTACTGCCTTTCCTTCCATTACTGGTTTAGAAGCTATAGCCCCAAGATTTCCAAGACCTAAAATTGCTGATCCATTACTTATAACAGCTACAAGATTTCCTTTAGTAGTGTAATCATAAGCAAGTTCTGGATTTTTATAAATAGCCTTAACTGGTGCAGCTACTCCTGGCGAATAAGCTAAAGCTAAATCTCTTTTAGTTGTCATCGGCTTAGATGATATAATCTCAATCTTGCCTGATTTATTAGTATTATGAAAATCTAAAGCTTCTTTGTCTGTGTAATGATCAATTTTTGTTTTTTTCATTTAGATAGTTTAGATATACAAATGGAGCAATTTTAAGACTAATATGATTTATGAACCTAATTAAGTCAACTACCACATTTAGTTTTTTTACTTTAATCAGTAGAATTTTTGGGTATGCAAGAGATTTATTATTAGCAATATATCTAGGATCTGGTCCAGTAGCAGATGCTTTTTTTGTAGCTTTTAGAATTCCAAATACATTTAGAAGATTGTTTTCAGAAGGTACTTTTAATGCCGCATTCGTTCCAAGCTATTCTTCTGAACTAGCTATAGGAAAAAAAAATTCTCAAAATTTTGCAAATAAAATTTTTAACATACTTTTAGTAAGTCTTTTAGCTGTAGTTTTAATTATTGAAATATTTATGCCTGGGTTTATTTTTATCATAGCTCCAGGTTTTAATGAAAACAATGACAAACTAGAATTAACCATTCTTCTAACAAGAATAACATTTCCATTCTTATTTTTTGTAAGTTTGTCTTCTTTCTTTTCAGCTGTATTAAATTCGCATAATAGATTTGCAGCAGCATCAGCCGCACCAATAATACTAAATGTTTTATTAATAGTAGTACTTCTTTATGGAAAATATCTTAATGATCAAATTGTTTTCTATCTTTCCTATGCAGTAACATTAGCAGGTATAATACAATTAATTTTTTTATTTTACTTTGTAAAAAAATATTATTATCCAAAATTTTCTTTTAGTTTTAAAATAGATGATAAAACCAAAATTTTTTTCAAAAAATTATTACCCAGCATTTTTTCTTCTGGAGTTACTCAAATAAATATTTTGGTGGGCACAATTATCGCGTCATTTCAAGCAAGTGCAGTTTCATATCTTTACTACGCAGATAGGATTTACCAAATTAATTTAGCTATAGCTGGAATAGCAATCGGGGTAGTAATACTTCCAAATTTAACTAAACAAATTAAAACTAATAATAAAAATAAAATTGAATTTATCCAAAATAAATCTTTGGAGCTAAGCTTATTTTTAAGTCTTCCAGCTGCAGGGGCACTTTTGATTGCTTCACAAGAAATAACGTCGGCATTATTTGGATATGGATCATTTGACATAGAAAGCGTAAAAAATTCTTCATTAGCATTGTTTTATTTTGCATTAGGACTTCCTGCTTTTTCAATAATAAAAGTTTTTTCTAGTTTTTTATTTGCAAGACATAATACCAAAACGCCTTTTTACTTTTCACTTTTTTCTGTAATATTAAATATATTAGTAAGTATTTATTTTTTTCCTAAAATAGGTTTTATAATTATTCCAATTGCAACCACCCTTTCTTCATGGATAAATGCGTTGTTATTATTTATTTATTTAATAAATAAAAAATATTTTCATTTTAGTTCCTTTTTTTTTAAAAATTTATTTAAAATTGTTTTAACAACTATTTTAACCTTGTATGCTTTTTATAATTTCGTGGTATTATTTAAATATGAGTTAAATTACTATAGCGAATATAAGCTTATTTATATTATATTGTTAGTGATTATTACTTTTATAATTTATATTATAATTTCAATGTTTACTAAAGCTTTTAAATTTTCAGATATTAATTTAAAGTATTAACAAATGACTAAAAAAATATTTTCTGGTGTTCAACCGAGTGGCAATTTACATTTAGGAAATTATATTGGTGCGATTAAAAATTTTGTAGATCTTCAAAATCAAAAAGGAAACCAATGTGTATATTGCGTAGTAGATTTGCATGCAATTACACTTAGACAAGATCCAAAAATTCTTAAAGAAAATATTAGAGAAACTACAGCAGCTTTTTTGGCAAGTGGAATTGATCCAAAAAAAAGTATTATATTTAACCAGTCACTAGTTCCTGCTCATGCAGAAGGATCCTGGATATTAGGATGTGTTGCTAGAATGGGATGGCTTAATAGAATGACTCAGTTCAAAGAAAAAGCTGGAAAAGATAAAGAGAAGGCTAGTATTGGCCTATACATATATCCAATACTAATGACAGCAGATATACTATTATATGATGCAACGCACGTACCTGTAGGCGAAGATCAAAAACAACATTTAGAACTTTCAAGAGATATTGCGCAAAAATTTAATACAGACTTTAAAGCACCAAATTTTCTTCAAGTTCCAGAACCTTTAATTCAAAAAAATTTTTCAAGAATAATGAGTCTTAAAGATGGAACAAAAAAAATGAGCAAATCAGATCCTTCAGATCAAAGTAGAATAAATTTAACTGACACTAAAGATCAAATTTTAAATAAAATAAAAAAAGCAAAAACTGATGAGAGCCCTATGCCAGATGAAATAGGTAAACTTGAAAAAAGACCCGAAGTAGAAAATTTGCTTGGAATATATTCAAGCCTTAATAACCAAAATTTAGAAAAATCAATTAATGAATTTTCTGGAAAAAATTTTTCAAGCTTCAAAGCTGTACTTGCAGATTTAGTTGCCGAAAACATTTCCCCAATTTCTCAAGAAATAATAAAATTGTTACAAAACAAGGACTATATAGATAAAATTTTAAAAGAAGGTGCGGAAAAAGCAGATAAGCAAGCATCACAAAAAATTAATGAAATAAAAAAAATTATTGGTTTTTAACTGATTTTATTTTAAATATATTAAATATGTTCATTCAAACAGAAGTTACGCCAAATCCAAATTCACTAAAGTTTTTACCAGAAAAAGAAGTTTCAAAGATTGGACCTTTAGAAGTTAAAAGTAAAGAGGACACAAAAAATGAATTATTAAGAAATATATTATCAATAAATGGAGTGACAGGAATTTTTCTGGGAGAAAATTTTTTGTCAGTAAATAAAAAAGAAAATATTGACTGGGAAGATCTTAAACATATTATTATCTCTTTTATTAATGACTACTATTCAAATGGTAATAATTCAGTATTAGAAGAAGAAAAAGATTTAGAAGAAAATAAAAATTTAACAGAAATAGAAAAAAAGATAATTAATTTATTAGAAACGAAAATTAGACCAGCAGTAGCTAAAGATGGTGGTGATATAAAATTTAAAGAATTTAAATCTGGTGTAGTTAAAGTACAACTTCAAGGGAGTTGCTCAGGTTGTCCAAGTTCAACGGCTACTTTAAAGCAAGGAGTAGAAAATTTACTTCGCCATTATGTGCCAGAAGTTAAAGAAGTTATAGCTTTATAAAAAAATATGGTAATACATTCAAATAATGATATTTCAAGAAATTAAAAAAAGTATTTTTAAAAATATAAATAAAATTTTAAAGATTAAAAAAAAGCCAATCAATAATGATTTGCGCAGTTTATATTTAACATTTTTTTCAGCTTTATTTTTGATTGGACTATTTTCGTCTCTTCCTTTGATTAGTACTTATACATCAAAATTAATTTTTGACTCAAAGCTAATTGACAATACATCAAAGATTGATTTTGAAAAGACTATGCTCGGAAAGGATATAAACAAAAAAAGCTCGGAAGGAGATGGCTTAATATTAAAAAATTTATTTGATGACGTTTTTAATTTTGAAGATACCCCTTCAGATGTTGTAAGACTAAATGCTTCTACAGTTGAACAATTATTTGAAGATACAAATTATAATTTAAAAGAAGTAAGAAAAAATAAAATAGTTAAACCAGTAGTTTTAAATTTACTTCCAGAAGAAATAAAAAATATTCAAAATACTAAAAAAAAGAAAGAACTCTTTATTCAAATTGTGTTGCCTTTGATTTTAGAAGAAAATAATTTAATAAAACTTGATAGAAAAAAATTATTTGTAATTTTAAACAAAAACAACAATTCAAAAAGGGAAATTAAATGGTTAAATAATAAATTTAAACAGTATGGAGTTGAAAAAAAGGATTTATCTACTCTAAAAATAAGAATGGATGAAATTCCTGTTTCATTGGCAATAGCCCAAGCTGCAAAAGAAACAGGTTGGGGAACATCTAGATTTGCTATTGAAGGAAATGCATTATTTGGACAATGGACATGGTCAGATGATGGAATTAAACCATCTGGAGCATCAAGCGATTCATCTCATAAAATAATGAAATTTAAAATTTTAAAAGCTTCAGTCAGGGCATATCAAAGAAACTTAAATACTCATTCTAGCTATAGAGAGTTTAGAAAAGTTAGAGCCGAACAAAGAGATAGGGGAGAAAAATTAAATAGTTTAGAATTAGTAAAATATTTAGATAAATACGCAGCAACGGGAAAAAAATATACTGATATA
>CACCYQ010000030.1 GCA_902550285.1 uncultured Pelagibacteraceae bacterium
CCAACAGCTTGGGAAGAAGCTAACGACAATGCTGATCACTCAGTGAGAGGTATGAGAGTAGCTGATGGTCTAACAAGTGGTTCAATATCAATTATATTACCAACATTTGAATTTGGTGGTGGTTCAGTTGATTTATCAGTAGACTATGACCCAGCAGTTAACGCAGCTGGCGGTGGTAACCCAGGTGTTACTGCATCAAGAGCAACAGCAATGGGTTCTGGTGTAGCAGTTGGCGCAAAACTTGGTTTTGGTCCACTAACAGCTTATGGAGCATACGCAGAAGAAACATCAGTTAAAGCAGCAGATGCTATTGATGGTCAAAACGTAATGGTTCAATTAGTTGCTAGTCTTGGTTCAGTATCAATTGGTGCTGGTGAGTGGTACACTAACGAAGAAAATGGTGGAACTGACTATAGTGCAACTGGTATGAGCATAGCTTTCAACGTAAACGATGACTTATCAATGTCATATGGTGAGATAGAAGATACTAGAGAAGCACATGCTGGTACTACTGCTCAAGCGACTGAAATTAAGTCTATACAAGTTGCTTACTCAATGGGAAGCATGGCTGTAAAAGCTAAAAGAGTTGAAACTGACAACCCATATCAAGATACTGTAATGAATTCGACTGAGCATACTGAAGTTTCAGTATCATTCTCATTCTAATTTAGTTTAGTATATTTAAAATTAAAACGGCCCAGATTTATTTCTGGGCCGTTTTTTTTTATGTGCGAAATAGAAGCAAAACCTGAACATCCAGAAATTTTCAATTTTTTTATATTAAATTCATTTATTCCACCCAAGGCGATAATCTCAATTTTGGTTTTTGAAACTAAATTCCTAAAATTGAATAGTCCAAGATAATTTTTTTTCTTTGAAACTCGAAATATGGGAGATAAAAAAATTTTTTTACAGCCTTGTTTTATTTTATATCTTATTTCGGTTACATTATGAGATGATCCTATAATCAAAAAGTCACGTTTTATTGGATATAATTTATGTTTTAAACTTTTATTAAATGCAGGAATATATGCTCCATCTAAATTCAATTTCCAAGCCAATTTAAAGTTATTTGCAAGATACAATTTAAATTGTCTATTTTTACAGTACTTATTAAGATTAATTATCTCGTTTATATTGTTATTTTTACTGTAATTTCTGTAAATAATTGATATTTTTTTTGGATTTAGTTTGTCTAATTCACTTTGTTTAAAATTATCAATAAAGTAGTAGATATTATTTAAATTATGCATCAGTCAATAAATAATCTTAATATAATAAAATCTCAAATTATTGAAGAATTAAAAAAATTAAACAATAATGAATTTCCTAAAATTATTGCAGTTAGTAAAACATTTCCTATCGAGAAAATTGAACCCTTATTAGATTATGGCCATACTCATTTTGGTGAAAATAAAGTTCAAGAGGCTATTTTAAAATGGTCAAATGTTAAATCAAATAACGAAAATTTAAAATTGCATTTAGTTGGAAAGCTACAAACTAATAAAACCAAACAGGCAATTAAATTATTTGATTATATTCACTCTTTGGACAGTATAAAATTGGCAAATGAAATATCCAAACAACAAAAAAAAATTAATAAAAAACCTAAGTTATTTATTCAAATAAATATTGGAAATGAGCAACAGAAAAGTGGAATTAATAAAAATGAATTAAATGATTTTTATAGTGTGTGCAAGGAATTAGAATTGGATGTTGTTGGTCTTATGTGTTTACCTCCTTTAGGTGGAGATTTGGATAATTATTTTTCAGAAATGAAAGAATTAAATAATAAGTTAAATTTAAAAGAACTTAGCATGGGTATGTCAGATGATTATTTAATAGCTTTAAGACATTCATCTACCTTTGTAAGAATAGGAACAAAAATATTTGGCTCAAGAAGTTAACTTATTTTAATTTTTGTATTTTTTTTAATAAGTTTTGCCATTATCTTAAAATCTTTTTCTAATAATCCTATACATCCAGCAGTAGGTTTATAATTTTTAGTTAGATGAATAAATATTGCACTTCCTTTATTTGGAATAGTTTTTATATAATTGTATTTTATTAAAATTAAATAATTATATTTATAATCTCTTCTATATAATTTTTCGTGTTTAATTTTTTTTGATATTTTTATTTCTTTATTATATTTTTTATTTAAAGGGTCATTACACCATCCAACATTTTTAGTTATTATTTTACATTTTAGATTTGTGATAGGCTTAGCTTTTTTATCTGTCCTATAATAAAGATTTCCCAGCTTAAAAATACCTATAGGAGTTTTCTTATCACCTTCTTTTTTTTTTTTACTTAAACCATTAGCGCCAATGCAACATTTAAATTTAAAATCTTTGAATATGAGTGTATCTTTATTTTTTAAATAAATTATCATTATTTAATTATATATGAATAAACAGACTATATTAATTTATGATTTTGATGCTTTGTTTGATATTTTGATAGAAATTAAGCAAAATTTTAAATTTGATATTCTTAAAGTAAAAACCAAAAAAGATCTTTCTGATATAGATAAGAATAATTTAGGAAATTATTTAATATTGACGACAAGTCAAAATAGTAGTTTATTTTCAAGCAACTGTTTTATAATTGAAAAACTTCCAATTAAAATTAACTCATTAATTGAGAAATTAAACATTAAACTTTTAAAACAAAAATATAATTTTCAAAATGATATAAAATTAAAAGAATATAAATTGGACTTAAATTCTAGAGAAATTTCACTAAAAAATATCATACTAAAGTTAACTGAAAGAGAAATAGAGATTCTAGTTTATTTAAATGAGAGTAATGCTCCCCAAAGAATAGAGAATCTTCAAAAAGAAGTTTGGGGATATGCTTCAGACTTAGAAACTCACACAGTTGAAACACATATTTATAGATTAAGAAAAAAAATTAAAGAGACATTTAATGATGAAAATTTAATAACAAGTGAAAAAAATGGATATTTAATAAAATGAAAAAAAGAAATTTTTTTGCAAAAGATCTAATGTCCAAAAAATATAAACCAAGAATTATTAAACCAAAAAAAGGCAAAGGGAGTTTTAAAAGAAAAAAAAAATAATTTTTTTTAAAGTCTAGCTCCAATTTGTTGAATAACTTTAGAGGACATTTCAGTACCTTTATCTAAACATTCTTTTAAAGACATATTATTTACATGTCCGTGTAAAAAACCTGCTGCAAAAAGATCTCCAGCTCCAGTTAAATCAACAATTTTGAGCCCTTGTTTAATTTCACATTGAACAACTTTGTCTCCATTAATAGCAACAGCACCCTTTTCACCTCTAGTTAATACAATTATTTTACCAAGAGATTTTGAAAAATTTATTACTTCATCGAAAGATTTTGCATCTATTAATGACATTATCTCATTTTCATTAGCGAACGTTATATCTAATTTATTTTTAACTAATTCTAAAAAATGAGGTTTGTGTCGATCAACACAAAATTGGTCAGACAACGACATTGCCACTTTGTTTGCATTTAGAATTGCTTTTTCAAAAGCTTTTTTGGGTTCTCCCTCGTCCCAAAGATAACCTTCAAGAAATATTATTTCACTTTTTTTAATTGCATCAGAACTAACATCGCTCTCATTAATTTTTCCTGCTGTGCCAAGGAATGTGCACATTGTTCTTTCAGAGTCGGGGGTAACTAAGATTAAGCATGTTCCAGTTGGTAATTCTTCTTTTTTTTTTGAATAAAAATATTCTACTTTTTCCTTTTTTAATCCTTCTTCATACTTACTTCCAAGATCATCGTCAGATACTTTACCTATAAATCCTACTTTATTTCCCAGTTGAGATATACCAACTATTGAATTTGCCACTGATCCTCCAGAAACAGTTTTTTCTATTTTAAGGTTGGTTAACAATTTTTTAAATTCATGTTCATCAAAAATTAATTTCATAGTACTTTTGGTTAAACCATTTTGAGTAATAAAATTTTCATCAACTTTACAGATAACGTCTACAATTGCATTTCCTATTCCTAAAATTTTCATAATTAAGCTTTCTTTGTTTTTATTGGTGATTTTCTATTAGGATAGCAAGTAGTACAAATTTTACAAGTTAAACCATAACATTCTCTGGCCTTACAATGCTCTCTTCCATAGTAAATTATTTGAAGGTGAAGCTTATTCCAATATCTTTTAGGAAATAATGTTTTTAAATCTTTTTCTGTTTGAACAACATTTTTACCGTTAGTTAGACCCCATCTTTGAGCTAATCTATGTATATGAGTATCCACTGGAAATGCTGGATGACCAAACCCTTGTGACATTACTACACTAGCAGTTTTATGGCCAACCCCTGGCAATTCTTCAAGATCACTAAAATTATCTGGAACTTTTCCTCTATGTTTCTCAATTAGTTTTTTTGAAAGAAAATAAACACTTTTAGCTTTAACTCTAAATAAACCTATGCTTTTAATTAATTTTTCAATTTTTTTTCTTCCTAATTTTACAAAGTGTTCTGGTTTATTATGTATTGGATATATGTTTTTAGTAACATTATTTACATTAACATCAGTAGTTTGTGCAGACAGCAATACAGATACTAATAAAGTAAATTTATTTCTATGTTTTAAAGGAATTGGTGTTCTTGGATAAATTCTATTTAGAATTTTTAATATTATTTTAGATCTTTGAACCTCATTCATTTAAAATTCAAAACATCTCTCATTGAATAAAGTCCAGGTTTTTTATTCATTAACCATTTAGCCGCTGTGAATGCTCCTTCAGAATAAAGGGCTCTATCAAATGCTTCATGATTTAATGTAATTATTTCTTTACCACTTGAGAAAGTTACTTCATGTTCTCCAACAACTTCGCCTTTTCTTAATGAATTAAAATTAATTTTTTTTCCATAAGGAAAAGATTTTTTGTTTAAATATTTTTTACCCATTAGTTTATAAAAGTCTTTTTTTTTTCCATCAGATATACCTTTTCCAAGCATTAAAGCAGTTCCTGAAGGATGATCTTTTTTATGTTTATGATGGATTTCAAAAACTTTACTTAAAAAATTATTTCCAAGAGATTTAGATGCAATTTCAGTTAAATACATTAATAAGTTTATACCCAAACTCATATTTCCAGCTCTTAATATTGGTATTTTTTTTGCATATTTTTTAATCAAATTCTCTTCTTTTTTTGAAAATCCAGTAGTTCCTATAACTACTCTTTTTTTAAGTTTTGCAGCAATTTTTAAAACTTCAAATGTGCATTTAGGTATGGTGAAATCTATAATTAAATTAGCTTTCTTAAAGGTTTGTTCTGTATTAAGACCAGGTTTTATATCACCAATTTTTTTATTAATAACTCTATTTTCAGTAAGAGCTACTATTTTAAAATTTTTATCTGATCTAGCAGATTTAATCATCTGTTGACCCATTCTTCCCATACATCCAGTTATAGCTAAATTAATTTTTTTCATTTTAAGATAAGATGTGAAGCTATCACAACAGCCAAAACAATTATAGCCCAAATGGCTAAATTTTTTAAAAATCTCTTTAATTTTGAGTTTGATTTAAGAAACGCAGGAAGAACTAATATTAAAACAGCAATTAAAAAAATTGATGGAACAATCTCTTCTAATCCCATGTTTTAATTTTTCCAAAAACTCTTTGCTTTTTGAAAGAATTGTTTAATGCTAGGGTTTGATTTTTCGTTTTCAATTTCTCTAAATTTTTCAAGTAATTCTTTTTGTTCTCTATTTAGAGAAACTGGTACTTCTGTATTTACCTGCACATAAAGGTCACCAGTTCCGCTTCCACGCATGTATGGCATTCCTTTGCCTTTCAGCCTAAACTGTTTTCCACTTTGTGTTCCGGATGGAATTTTAATTTTTGCTTTTCCACCATCTATTGTTGGAATTTCTATAGCTGTGCCTAGGGCTGCATCTGCAATAGAAATTGGACACTCAAAAAATAAATTTTCTTCTGACCTTTTAAATAATTCATGCGAATAAACATTAATGAATAAATATAGATCTCCGTTTCCAGCACCTCTAGATCCTGCTTCTCCCTTGCCAGCAAGCCTTATTCTTGTACCATCGTCTACTCCTTTTGGTATTGTAACTGAAAGCCTTTTTGATGCTTGTTTTTTTCCTTGTCCTCCACAAGCAGAACATGGGTTAGTAATTTCTTCTCCTGTTCCAGAGCATTGAGGGCAAGTTTGTTGTACAGTAAAAAAACCTTGGTTTGATCTTACCTGTCCATGTCCTCCACACATTGAACATGACCCTACATCATGACCAGGTTTAGACCCACTTCCTTTACATGTGTCGCATTTTTCAGAAGTTGAAAATTTAATATCCTGTTTTTTTCCATTATAAGCTTCTTCTAAAGTGATTGATAAATCATATCTTAGATCAGATCCTCTATTGTTTGATCTTCTATTTCTTCTTCCACCACCAAATCCTTCACCAAAAAAATCTTCAAAAATATCGGAAAAATGACTAGAAAAATCAAAGTTTCCAAAACCACCTCTGCCACCACCACTATTTTCGAACGCAGCATGTCCAAAGTTATCATAATTTTGTTTTCTTTCTGCATTAGATAAAACGTGATAAGCTTCAGATGCTTCTTTAAATTTTTCTTCAGCTGCTTTATCACCTTTGTTTTTGTCGGGATGATATTTTACTGCTAGTTTTCTGTATGCTGATTTTATTTGATCTGGAGTTGAACTTTTACTAACACCCAAGACATCATAGTAATCTTTTTTTGCCATAACTAATTTGTAGACAAATTGTTGTTAGCTTAGGCGCTTTTTTCCTTATTTTCGTCTTTATCTTTTACTTCTTCAAAGTCTGCATCAACAACGTTATCGTCTTTTTTCCCTTCTTGTTTTTTATCTTTTGGCGTATCGCCTGGTTTAGCACTTTGTTGGGATTTATAAATCGCTTCACCCATTTTCATTGATGCTTGAACTAATTCTTGAGTTTTCTTTTTAATATCTTCTACATCAGTTCCTTTTAATGAATTTCTTAAATTGGACGATGCTGTTTCGATAGCTTTTTTATCTGCATCAGAAATTTTGCTACCATGATCTTTTAAATTTTTTTCTGTTGAATGTAACAATGTATCTGCTTGGTTTCTTGAGTCTACAGCATCCCTTTTTTTCTTGTCAGCTTCCTTATTTGACTCTGCTTCTTTAACCATTTTATTTATTTCTTCTTCACTTAGACCACCTGAGGCTTGAATTTGAATTTTTTGCTCTTTACCTGTTCCCTTGTCTTTTGCAGAAACATTAACAATACCATTTGCGTCTATATCAAAAGTTACTTCAATTTGAGGAACACCTCTAGGTGCTGGTGCTATTCCTACTAATTCAAAGTTTCCTAATATTTTATTATCTGCAGCCATCTCTCTTTCACCTTGTAAAACTCTTATAGAAACAGCTGGTTGATTATCTTCAGCTGTTGAAAATACTTGGCTTTTTTTAGTTGGTATTGTTGTGTTTTTATCAATTAGTTTAGTAGAAACTCCACCTAAAGTCTCTATCCCTAAAGAAAGAGGAGTAACATCCAATAGTAATACATCTTTAACATCACCTTGTAATACTCCTGCTTGAATAGCTGCTCCCATTGCTACTACTTCATCAGGGTTTACTGATTTGTTAGGTTCTTTCCCAAAAAAGCTTTTAACTTCTTCCATTACTTTTGGCATTCTTGTCATTCCACCTACTAAAACTACCTCATTAATATCTCCTGCTGACAATCCAGCATCTTTTAATGCTGTTTTACAAGGAGGTATGGTTCTAGATATTAAATCTTCTACTAAAGCTTCTAATTTTGCTCTAGTCATTTTTAAATTTATATGTTTTGGACCTGTTTTATCTGCTGTTATAAATGGAAGGTTTATTTCAGTCTGTGTAGCAGATGATAATTCAATTTTAGCTTTTTCGGCAGCTTCTTTTAATCTTTGCAATGCTAATTTATCTGATTTTAAATCGATTCCACTTTCTTTTTTAAATTCACTTAATAAATATTCAACTATTGTGTTATCAAAATCTTCTCCACCCAAGAAAGTATCACCATTTGTAGATTTAACTTCAAATACACCATCACCCAACTCAAGTATAGAAACATCAAAAGTACCACCACCCAAATCATAAACAGCAATTTTTTTATTTACCTTTTTATCTAAACCGTAAGCTAAAGAAGCTGCAGTTGGTTCATTTATAATTCTTAAAACTTCTAGTCCAGCAATCTTTCCTGCATCTTTAGTTGCTTGTCTTTGAGCGTCATTAAAATAAGCCGGTACTGTGATTACTGCCTTACTTACTTCTTGTCCTAAGTATTTTTCAGCTGTTTCTTTCATTTTTTGTAAAACAAAAGCTGAAATTTGCGAAGGTGAATATTTCTGTCCTTTAGCCTCTATCCA
>CACCYQ010000031.1 GCA_902550285.1 uncultured Pelagibacteraceae bacterium
TAGTACATTTTTTATAACTCTGTGAAATGCAACATTGTTATATTCACCTGATTTAATTAACATTTTAAATCTTTCAACAGAATTTGGAGAAATATTTGGATATAATTCTATAATAACATTTCCACAGTAGGCATTCAGGACAACAATATTTTTTGGTTTTACAAAATTTATTTTTTTTGGATCATAATTTTTTACAAATAAACATTTATTTTTTATTGTTATGAAAGAACCAAAAAATATTATAGCTAAACCTATAACAAATATTAATAAGACTTTCTCAGATATCGTTTGTTTTAATTTTTTTATCATTTAATTAAAATTAAAATTTTCGTAAATTTTTAATATATTATTTTTAATTAAAAGTATTTTATTATTTAGGATTGGGTCCATTGAAGCTTTGTCTTCGATCATTTTTTTATTAATCATTAAAAAAGAAAATACTTCAGCCATATCTTCAGATGGAGTGGACATAGAGTATTCTGTTACAAAACCTTTATCTTGTTTTAATAAAGACAAACCCAATCTATCTGAGCAAGTTGAACATTCAGCATATTTAAATTCTGAGTTATTAAAATTTTTCCACTCTTCATACAAAAATTTTTCTTTATGGCTTTCATCTATCATATGAAATATTTCATGATGCAATACTCTTTCAAAATGTTCTTCATTAAATTTAATATCAATTATCAAAGTTTTAGTTTTTGGATTTGGTACACCTGCAGCGTTAATTTGAGATACAGTAAGATTTTCACATAGAACAATATATTTAAGATTAATTTTATTTAAAAAAACAGAACTATATCTATTCAAATTTTTTTCAATCAAATGCATCTTTTTTTTAATATCTTCTTCACTAGAATTAAAACATGAAACATTATTATCTCTTATCCCTACGTTAAATGGTTTTGTCGCCTTTAAATACTTCAGTCCATTCATGGATTTGCTATGATGTATTTCCAAGTTTGGTATTTTAATTAGGTAGAATATTGTGTTAGCATTAGCAGGTGAAATAAATATAAGAATTGATAGAATAATTTTTAAAAATTTCATAAGCGAATATTAATGAAAAAACAAAGAAATAAAAACCCAATACAACCAGTTATAGGAACTAAAGTTCCAAGATACGCTGGACCAAATACATTTGCAAGATTGCCAGAACTAAGAGATGTTGAGAGTTGTGATGTTGCAATAGTTGGAATACCTTTTGATGCAGGCACAAGTTATAGACCTGGTGCTAGATTTGGACCGCAAAGTATCAGGCAAGCTTCAAGACATTTAAGAACAAATTATCATCCAAATTATGATGCGGAACCTTTTAAAGTTCAGCAAGTTGCAGACGCAGGAGATATAGCGTGCAATCCATTTAATATTGATGAAGCCATTAAACAAATTGAAAAAGGTGCTACAGAGCTATTAGAGAAAGTTGGAGGGATTATTAGTATGGGAGGAGATCATACAATTGCTTTTCCATTACTTAGATCAATAAATAAAATAAATAAAGGACCAGTAGCTTTAGTGCATTTTGATGCACATCTAGATACTTGGGATACTTACTTTGGAGCACCATATACACATGGCACACCATTCAGAAGAGCTCGAGAGGAAAATTTATTTTTAGATGATGCTTCAATGCATGTTGGTATAAGAGGACCTCTTTATAGTAGAGATGATTTAAAAAATGATGCAAGTTTTGGTTTTAAAATAATTCATTGTGATGAATTTCAAACTGAAGGAATAGATAAAATAGTTCAAAGAATTAGGAAAAGAGTAGGCGATAATCCTCTGTATCTTTCAATAGACATAGATGTATTAGATCCTGCTCATGCACCAGGAACAGGCACACCTGAAATTGCAGGCATGACAACAAGAGAAATAGTCAATGTATTAAGAGGATTATCTGGCATGAATTTAATTTCTGCTGATGTTGTTGAAGTTGCACCTGCTTATGATCACGCAGAATTGACATCATTAGCTGCGGCAACAATAATTTATGAATTAACAAATTTATTTGCTAACAAAAAAAATTAGGATAGATTTAAAATATGTTGGATAAAAAAAATTTTTACATAGATGGAAAGTGGGTTTCTCCAATTGACCCAAGAAACTTTAAAGTTATAGATCCATCAAACGAAGAAGCTTGTGCAGAAATATCACTAGGAGGAAAAAAAGATGTAGACAAAGCAGTTAGTGCTGCAAAAAAAGCTTTTGAAACATGGGCTTTCTCAAAAAAAGAAGAAAGATTAGAATTATTAGAAAAATTATATGTTGTTTATAAAAAGCGATGGGCTGAGATGGCAAAGCTTATCTCTACCGAGATGGGCGCTCCAATGAAATTTTCAACAGAAATGCAAGCTGCAACTGGAGCTAGTCACATCAAATCTTTTAAAAACATATTAAAAGATTTTAAATTTGAAAAGGATTTAGGAGAAGAAAAGAACAATCAAAAGTTATTGTATGAACCTAAAGGAGTTTGTGCATTGATAACACCTTGGAATTGGCCAATAAATCAAGTTAATTTAAAAGTGATACCTGCATTAGCATCTGCATGTACTGTAGTTTTAAAACCGTCAGAAGTAGCACCTTTGTCATCTATGCTGCTTGCAGAAATGATTGATGAAGTAAAATTTCCAGCTGGAGTTTTTAATTTAGTAAATGGTGATGGAGCCATAACAGGTGATGCTTTAACGAGCCATCCAGATGTAGACATGATATCATTTACAGGATCAACTAGAGCTGGGGCATTAATATCGCAAAATGCTGCTAAAGATTTTAAAAGAATAAGTTTAGAATTAGGTGGGAAAGGCGCAAATATAATTTTTAAAGACGCGGATTCAGAGGCGGTAGCAAGAGGGGTTTTGAGATGTTTTAGAAATTCAGGACAATCATGTAATGCTCCTACAAGAATGCTAGTAGAAAAAACAATTTATAATGAAACTGTAGAAAAAGTAAAAGAATTGGCAAATAATACCAAGGTAGACTCGCCCCAAAAAGATGGTGACCATATCGGTCCAGTAGTATCTGAAGTTCAATTTAATAAAATTCAAACTTTAATCCAAAAAGGTATAGATGAAGGAGCAAAATTGATTGCAGGAGGAACTGGTAAACCTAAGGGATTTGAAAAAGGTTATTATGTAAAACCAACAGTTTTTGCTGATGTTAACAATCAAATGGAAATTGCAAGAACTGAAATATTTGGTCCTGTTTTATCTATAATCCCTTTTGAAAATGAGGAAGAAGCTATTTCAATAGCTAATGATACTCCTTATGGTTTAACAAATTATATTCAAACCCAAGATAAAGAAAAAGTTAAGAGAGTTGCAAGAAAACTTAGATCTGGAATGGTAGATGTGAATGGAGTTGGTATAGCTGTAGCCTCTCCTTTTGGAGGATATAAACATTCTGGTATTGGACGAGAGGCTGGGACCGAAGGTCTTATAGAGTTTTTAGAAGTCAAAACAGTTGGCGGCTGGAATTAATTAAAATATTAAACTTTTTAATTTGATGAGGATTGGTTCTTTACACCATCAAGAAATTCCAAACATTTATTAATTTCCTCTAATTTAATAAATTCATCTACTTTATGTGCTTGTTCAATTGAACCTGGTCCACAAACAGCAGTACTTATTCCTATTTCTTGAAATAAACCAGCTTCTGTTCCAAACGAAACTACTTCTCTAGAGTTGTCACCAGTAATACTAGATACAAATTCACATGCTTCTGAATTTTTTACTCTATCAAAACCAATAATTTCTCCAATTATTTCTTTGTTTATTGATGAGTTTGGAAAAACTTTTTTCATTTCTGGAAGTAACACTTCATTTGTATATTTGTCTAATTCTGTATTTAAAAACACTCCATCTTCTTTAACTACAGGTCTTGTTTCCCAATTTACAAAACATCTATCAGCAATTACATTGTGAGCAATTCCTCCAAAAATTCCTCCTATTTGAAGAGTAGAATATGGAGGATCAAAGATTGAATTTTTTGGCGCTCTATCTTTTAGTGTCTGTCTTAATTCTATTAACTTATTTACATACCTTGCCGCATACTCAACAGCACTTACACCTTTGTCCGGTTGAGAGCTATGACCAGCCAGACCTTCAAAATAAGTTGTGTATTCGTAACATCCTTTGTGAGAATCAATTATTTTCATATTTGTTGGCTCACCAACAATACATATTCCATTTTTTATTCCTCTTTTTTTTAATTCTTCAATTAAAATAGGAGCCCCTTTACACGCAGTTTCCTCATCAAATGTAAAAGAAAAATGAATATCTCTATTTAATTCAGATTTTGAAAATATTGGTGCATACGCTAAAGTGCACGCAATGAAACCTTTCATATCACAAGATCCTCTTCCATAAAGTTTATCCTTCTTTATTACTGCTTCAAATGGATTTGTGGACCATCCTTTTGATACCGGAACAACATCTGTGTGACCAGAAAGTATAATTGGCGCTTTGCCATTTGGTTTTTTTGCTTTTAGAGTTGCAAAAAGATTGACTCTTTTCTTATCTTTATCAAAAGTTTTAAATGATGTTGCGCCAAATTTTTTTAGTATTTCATCACAATAATCAATTAAATGATTATTATCTTCACCTGAAATTGTTTTAAAGGCTATTAAATCTGATAGTATTTTAATAGAATTCTCATACAAAGTTTTCAAATTATTTTCTGTACTCATATCTTATATCAATTATATATTAAATTTATGAAAGAACAAATAACCTACGATACATTTGACAAAGTAGATATAAGACTTGGCACTGTAATTTCAGTAAAAAAAAATGAAAAAGCTAGAAAACCTTCATTAGTTGTTGAAGTGGATTTTGGATCAGAAATTGGAATAAAGCAATCATCTGCACAAATAACACACTATTATAATGAAGAAAATTTATTAGGAAAACAAGTGATTGGTGTTTGTAATTTTACAGAAAAAAATATTGCTGGTGTAAAATCACAAGTTTTAATTCTAGGATCTATAGATAAAGAAGGAAGAGTCACTTTAGTTCATCCATCACAAAAAGCTGAAAACGGTTTACCAATAGCTTAAAAAGAATGCATCCAGAATTATTATCAATGTCATTATTTATGTTAGTTACTAGTTGTTCACCTGGACCAAACAATATTGTTGCTTCATACTCGGCATTTAATTTTGGAATTATAAAGACAATTCCACATATGTGTGGTGTAATTTTTGGATTTACCACACTAGTAGCTGTAGTAAATTTTGGATTAATAAACATTTTCAAACTGTATCCACTTATCCAAGAAATATTAAAATATGGTGGATCAATTTTCCTTTTATATCTTGCATATAAAATTTCATTTTCTAAAACTAACTCTAATGATTTAAAAGAAAATCCAGTTAAGTTTATAGAGACATTTTTTTTTCAATTTTTAAATCCAAAAGCAGTTATAGTATCAATAATAATAGTATCGACTTATGTAGATAGTGGAGAAAATTTTATTAACCATTCTTTATGGGCGTTATCAGTAGCCTTTATATTTGCATGTTTCAGTATTTTTTTTTGGTCTTTAATAGGTAAATTTTTAAGAAGATTCGCGACAAATGAGAAATTTATAAAACGATTTAATTATGTTATGTCATTCCTTCTAATAGGGTGTATAGCAACATTTTATTTATAAATTTAATTCATAATTTAGTCTAAATAAAATATATAATGTAAATTTATGAAACCAGGCAATAAGAATTCTTACAAAACATTAAAATCTATAAATATAAACGATAAAATTTATAAGTATTATTCTTTGAAGGAAGCAGAAAAAAATGGTTTATCGAATATTTCTAAATTACCTAAATCTTTAAAAGTTCTTTTAGAAAATTTACTTAGATATGAAGATGGGTTGTCTGTTACAAAAGATCAAATAGATGCAATTAAAAATTGGTTAAAAGAAAAAAAATCAAACACAGAAATTGCATATAGACCTGCAAGAGTTTTGCTGCAAGATTATACTGGAATACCAGCTGTTGCAGATCTTGCTGCAATGAGAGAAGCAGTTAAAGAAAAAAATAAAGATCCAAACACCATTAACCCTCTTTCAAAAGTTGATTTAGTAATAGATCACTCAGTTCAAGTTGACAAGTTTGCAAAATCAGATTCTTTTGAAAAAAATGTCGATATTGAATTTGAAAGAAATGGAGAAAGATATTCTTTTTTAAAGTGGGGTCAGCAAGCTTTTAATAATTTTAGAATTGTTCCACCAGGAACAGGTATCTGCCACCAAGTTAATTTAGAATATTTATCTAAAGTTGTTTGGTCAGAAAAATATAAAGAAGATAACTATTTGTTTCCTGATACTTTAGTAGGAACAGACAGTCATACTACAATGGTTAATGGATTGTCAGTTCTTGGATGGGGAGTGGGTGGTATAGAAGCTGAAGCAGGAATGCTTGGACAACCAATTTCAATGTTAATCCCAGAAGTAATCGGATTTGAATTTACAAATAAAATGCCAGAAGGCACCACTGCTACTGATTTAGTTTTAACAGTAGTAAAAATGCTTAGAGACAAAGGTGTAGTTGGGAAATTTGTTGAATTTTATGGAGATGGATTAAAAAATTTAACTCTTGCAGATAGAGCAACTATAGCAAATATGGCACCAGAGTATGGAGCAACATGTGGCTTCTTTCCAATTGATTATGAGACTTTAAAATATTTAAAAATGTCAGGAAGAAATAATGCTGAAATAAATATCGTTGAAAATTATGCAAAAGAACAAGGTTTATGGGCAAGTGATAATATTGAGTTTACTGAAAATGTTTCACTTGATATGTCAACAATTGTACCAACAATTTCTGGACCTAAGAGACCTCAAGATAAAGTTTTTTTAAATGAGGCTTCATCAGAATTTAAAAAGGTATTTAAAAAAACAACAGGAAAAAATAAAAACAGCATATCAAAAGTTGATGGAGCTGAATTTGAAATTAGAGATGGCTCCATACTCATTGCAGCAATAACATCTTGCACAAATACCTCTAATCCTAATGTTTTAATCGGAGCAGGTTTACTTGCAAAGAAGGCTATTGAGAGAGGATTAAAAACTAAACCTTGGGTTAAAACTTCGCTAGCCCCAGGTTCTCAGGTTGTAACTGATTATTTAGAAAAAGCAGGACTTAACAAATACTTGGACGAATTAGGATTTAATCTCGTAGGCTATGGATGCACAACATGTATTGGAAATTCTGGACCGCTCCCAGAAAATATCGTTAAAGCAATTGAAAAAGAAAATATTTATGCAGCATCTGTTTTGTCTGGTAATAGAAATTTTGAAGGGCGTATTTCGCCAAATATAAAAGCAAATTACCTTGCTTCACCCCCATTAGTTGTCGCATATGCTTTGGCAGGCCATATGGAATTTGATTTTTACAATAATCCTTTAGGAAAAGATGAAAATGGTAAAGAAATTTATCTAAAAGATATTTGGCCTTCAAACAAAGAAATAGAGGAAACTTTAAAAAACTCACTAAATGCAGATATGTTTATAAAAAGATATTCCAATATTTCAGAAGGTCCAATTCAATGGCAAAAAATACAAGCTAAAAAAAGTAGTATTTACAATTGGGACGTAGGATCAACTTATGTAAAAAAGCCACCATTCTTTGACAATCTTCCAGATGAACCAGAAGGATTTAAAAAAATTATTGACGCAAGACCTTTGCTAATTTTAGGAGATATGGTTACCACAGATCATATTTCTCCAGCTGGATCTATACAGCAAGAAAGTCCGACAGGAGAATATTTTATGAAACACCAAATTTTACCCAAAGATTATAATTCTTATGGATCAAGAAGAGGAAATCACGAAGTAATGATGAGGGGTACATTTGGAAATATAAGAATTAGAAATGAAATGGCACCAGGAACAGAAGGAGGATTTACAAAATTATATCCAGAGGGAAAAGTAATGTCCATATTTGATGCTGTTGTTGAATATAAAAAAAGAAAAACAGATTTAGTTGTCATTGGTGGAAAAGAATATGGAACTGGTTCATCAAGAGACTGGGCAGCCAAAGGAACAAAGTTACTTGGAGTTAAGCTTGTTATTGCAGAAAGTTTTGAACGAATTCATAGATCAAATTTAGTTGGGATGGGCATACTTCCACTTCAATTTATAGATAATGCTGATAGAAAGAATTTAAATTTAAAAGGATCTGAGCTAATAAGTGTTTTAGATATAAAAAAAGGAGTTAACCCAGGAGATAAATTAACTTTAGAAATTAAATATGCATCAGGTGATTGTAAAAAAATAAAAACACTTTGTAGAATAGATACTAAGAATGAAT
>CACCYQ010000032.1 GCA_902550285.1 uncultured Pelagibacteraceae bacterium
GAAACTATATACCAAGGTATTCAACAATCATTACATACAACGATTTCAACAAGACAGTCTAGAAAAGGAGAAATATCTAGCTGGAAGGCTTTTGCTCCAGCTCATGCAGGAAAGTTAGCGATTGAAGCAATTGACAGAGTTATGAGAGGCGAAGGTGCACCAAGCCCAATTTATGAAGGTGAAGATAGTGTTGTTGCTAGAATTTTGGACGGTAAAAAAGCTTTGTATAAAATACCATTGCCAAAAAAGAAAGAAGAAAAAAAAGCTATATTAGAAACTTATACCAAAGAATATTCTGCAGAGTATCAGGCACAAGCATTAATAGATATTGCAAAAAAACTTAACAAAAAAATTACAAATTTAAACCAAATAAAAAAAATTGATATTTACACAAGTCATCACACACATAATGTGATCGGAACTGGAGCAAATGATCCTCAAAAAATGGATCCAAATGCAAGTAGAGAAACTTTAGATCATTCAATAATGTATATTTTTGCTGTAGCTTTGGAAGATGCTGATTGGCATCATATTAAATCATATACAAAAGCAAGAGCAAGCAAAAAAAGTACAATTAAAATTTGGCATTCAATTAGAACTCACGAAAATAAAAAGTGGACTAAAAAATGGATTTGCATATTTAAATAAGCAACACGTTTATTTTGAAGTAAAAAAATTTAAAGATTATGGAAAATTATCTAATAAAAAGTTAGAAGATTTAATTGCAGGATCAAGAGTAGAAGTATCTGAAAATAAAAAGAATCCTGAAGATTTTGTTTTGTGGAAACCTTCAAAAGATAACGAACCTTCATGGGAATCGCCATGGGGTAAAGGCAGACCTGGATGGCATTTAGAATGTTCTGTTATGTCAAAAAAATATCTAGGTGATAAATTTGATATTCACGGAGGTGGTAGAGATTTGATTTTTCCTCATCATGAAAATGAAATAGCGCAATCTAGGTGTGCTAATGAGAATGAAGTATTTGCAAACTACTGGGTTCATAATGGATTTATAACTATGTCAAATGAAAAAATGGCAAAGTCTCAAGGCAATATTTTAAAAATTAATAAATTAAAAAATGAAATTAATGGACAAGTATTAAGGCTAGCCTTAATAAGTGCTCATTACAAACAAGCTTTAGATTGGAATGATAAATTAATTAAGGAATCTCAAAACACAATTAATAAATGGTACGAAAGTTATATTAATTTAAAAAAATCAGTTTTAGTACCAGAAGAATATCTAAATCCTTTATACGATGATTTAAATACCCCAGGCTATATAGCAAATTTACACAAATTATTTGAAAAATCTCAAAAAGGTGATTTAAAAGATAAAGAAATTTTTGTATCGGCTTGCAATTTTGTAGGACTTCTTAATGAAGATAAAGATAAATGGTCAGACTTTAAAAAAAGTAAAGTAAGTATCACCGAAAAAGAAATATTAGCTAAAATTGAGGAAAGAAATAAAGCAAGAGATAGCAAAAATTATAAAGAAGCAGACAAAATTAGAAATGAACTTTTAGACAAAGGTATATCAATTGAAGATAAGGGTGGTAAAACTTTTTGGAAAATAAAATGAGCAAAGATAAATTATATATATTTGACACAACATTAAGAGATGGCGCTCAAACACAAGGTGTTGATTTTTCTATTGATGATAAACTCAAAATTGCTCAAGCATTGGATAACCTTGGTGTTGATTATATCGAAGGTGGTTGGCCTGGTGCCAACCCTACGGACACCGAATTTTTTCAAAAAAAAATTAATTGCAAAAATTCTATAATAACTGCATTTGGTATGACAAAAAAAACTGGCAGAAGTGCAGATAATGATCCAGGTTTATCAGCATTAATTAATAGCAATACAAAAGCAGTATGCATTGTTGGTAAATCATGGGATTTTCATGTTGATGTTGCTTTAGGTATTTCAAACGAAGAAAATCTAGAAAATATTAGCGAAAGTACAAAACTTTTTGTTAAAGAAAAAAAAGAATTCATGTTTGATGCAGAACATTTTTTTGACGGATATAAAGCAAATCCCAAATATACACTATCATGTCTCAAGGCAGCTTATGATAATGGTGCTAGATGGATAGTTTTGTGTGATACAAATGGTGGAACACTACCACATGAAGTTACAAAGATAGTTAATGAAGTTGTGAAAGTAATTCCAGGAAAAAGTATAGGAATTCACGCACATAATGATACTGGAAATGCAGTGTCAAATACATTAGCTGCAGTGTTAGCCGGTGCTAGACAAGTTCAAGGAACCATCAATGGATTAGGTGAGAGATGTGGAAATGCAAATCTTATGTCATTAATACCAACATTTTATTTAAAAAAAGATTTTTCAGATAAGTTTGAAATAAATATCAAAAAAAATAATATTAAAAATTTAACACAATGCTCTAGGCTTTTAGATGAAATATTAAATAGAAAACCTAATAAACATTTACCTTATGTTGGTGCGGCTGCCTTTTCACATAAAGGAGGTTTACATGTTTCTGCAGTTCAGAAAGATCCAAAAACTTATGAACATATAAATCCAGAAGAAGTAGGAAACACTAGAAACATTGTTGTGTCCGATCAAGCTGGAAAATCAAATATTATATCAAGATTAAAAACTATTGGAATTGAAATAAAAGAAAATGACCCAAAGGTTAAAAAACTTTTAGATGAGGTTAAAGATAGAGAATTTATAGGCTATAGTTATGATGGAGCCGATGCATCATTTGAATTATTAGCCAGAAGAATTATGAGTGAGATACCTAGGTATATTTTAATTAAAGAATATGATGTTTCTGTAAAAAAAAATTCTTCAGGAAATATAATTTCATCTGCAAAAGCACACCTAGAGGTAGATGGAGAAAAAATTATTTGTGAGGGCGAGGGCAATGGACCAGTTAATGCACTAGATAATGCTATAAGAAACAATGTTGATAGGTTGGCTAAATATTCAAAATATTTAAAAGATTTAAAACTAGTAGACTATAAAGTAAGAATTTTAAATACTGGTACTGAAGCTATAACAAGAGTTTCTATAGAAAGCACAGATTCAAAAGGAAAAAATTGGTTTACAATAGGAGTTTCAACAAACATCATTGACGCTTCATTTAAAGCTTTGATTGACAGTTTAGACTATAAACTATTTAAAGATAATGCTCCTGCAAGCAGCTAATGTCTTCTGTTACATTTATTCTTCATAAACCACAGTTATCTGAAAACATAGGAGCGTGTGCTAGAGCTATTAAGAATTTTAATTTTAATAAATTGTCAATTATTGATCCTAAACCTTTATTTCCCAATGATAAGATTGTTGCTACATCAGTAGGAGCTAAGGAAATTATTAAAAATTGTAAAGTTTACGATAATTTAGAGTCTTCAATTAAAAAAATCGATTATCTAGTTGCAACATCTGCAAGATTTCGTAACAAAAATATCAAACATATTAATTTAAATGATTTATCTAAATTAGATTTTAACAAAAGAATAGGTTTTCTTTTTGGGTCAGAGGCATCTGGTCTTTCAAATAAAGAAATAATATATGCCAATTGCACTATGCAAATACCTACTAACCCTAACTTTAAATCACTAAATTTATCACACAGTGTAATTATAGTAGCTCAGGTTGTTTCAAGTTTAATCAAATTAAAAAAATCAAACTATAAAAAATCTCAAAAAGTTAAATCAGCATCTAAAAAAGATATACAGGCAATGGCTAATTTATGCATCAAACAGCTCGAAGATAGAAATTTTTTTAAACCATCAGAAAAAAAACCTATAATGTTAGAGAATTTGAGAAATATTTTTTATAAAATGGAATTATCTGAAAAGGAAACTCGTATTTTATCAAGTGTATTCGCAAATCTTTCAAAATAAAACGTTCATTGACAAAATTATTCTTAAGTTTATAAAGCGATCTACTTAATGACAAAAAGATTAAAATCTAAACATAAAGTTGATAGAAGACTTAAAGTAAACCTATGGGGCAGACCCAAAAGTCCATTTAATGCTAGAGCATATCCTCCTGGACAGCACGGACAAAGTAGATCATCAAAACCTTCTGATTATGGTGTTCAGCTTCAAGCAAAGCAAAAACTTAAATCTTACTATGGTAATATTAATGAAAGACAATTTAGAAATGTTTATAGAAAAGCGATTATGAAAAAAGGGGATACCGCAGAAAACTTAATTGGATTATTAGAAAGAAGATTAGACGCTGTAGTTTATAGAGCAAAACTATCAACAACAATTTTTTCGGCCAGGCAATTGATTAATCATGGACATGTTAAAGTCAATGGTAGAAAAGTTAATATAGCAAGTTATCAAGTTAAAGAAGAAGACAGTATTGAAATAAAAGATAAATCAAAACAATTAGCTTTAATAGATATTGCTTTAGCAAATAAAGAAAGAGAAACTCCAGAATATATTCAGGTAGATGAAAAAAATAAAAAAATAAAATTCGTAAGAATTCCTAAGTTTGAAGAAGTTCCTTATCCAGTAGTTATGGAACCAAATCTTGTTATCGAATACTATTCTAGATAGTTAGTTTTTTTTAAAATTTATACTTTTTGATTCAAGTAATTTAGCTAGTTCGCCATTTTCGTACATTTCTTTGACAATATCACAACCTCCAACAAATTCTTTTTTAACATAAAGCTGAGGAATAGTTGGCCAATCACTGAATTCTTTTACGCCTTGCCTAATTTCTTGATTTTCAAGAACATTAACACCTTTAAATTTTACTTCTAGAATTTTTAATAAATTTGAAACAGCCATTGAGAATCCACATTGTGGTGCATCTGGTGTGCCTTTCATAAATAAGCAAACTTCATTGTTCTCTATTTCGTTCTTGATCATATCTTTTGTTTTTTCATCCATATAATTTATTCCTTTGTTTTTATTGCTAATGCATGTAATTCGTTTCCCATTTTACCCTTTAAAGAATTATAGACCATTTTATGTTGTTCAATTTTACTTTTACCATTAAATTTTGAAGATTGAATAGTTGCAGAATAGTGATTTCCATCACCCGCTAAATCCTGAATTTCAATTAATGCATCAGGTAATGCTTCTTTGATTAATTTTTCTATTTCTTTTAAATCCATAGCCATTAGTTAATCATATACTTTTTTAACCAATTTTTATATTCTTTTTTTAAATCTTCCAATTTGAAAATTAACTTATCTTCTACTTCTATGTCTTTTCCTTTTAAAACTCCAAGTTCATCAAAATGAACTGAGTTATTTGTTAACATTTCTTTAACTTTATTTAGATTTTTTTTGCTAATTTCTACAATATATCTGCCCTGATCTTCACCAAATAAATATTCAAATTTATTTATTAAACTTTTAAATTTTTTAAATTTTATTCCCTTGTTGCCTTTAATACACATTTTTGATATTGCGACAATTATTCCACCCAAAGATACATCATGAGCTGACTCAATAAGATTTTCATTGATAAGTTTTAATAATGTTTCACCAATATTTTTTTCATTAAATAAATTTATCTCAGGTGGTGGGCCTTTTTTTTCTCCTAATATATCTTTTGCAAATATACTCTGATCCAAATGGCCTTCAGTTTTTCCTATGACAAACACAGTGTTATCTTCTTTTTTGAAATCCATGGTAACCATATTTTTATAATTTTTAATTAATCCCACACCACCAATTGTTGGTGAGGGTTTTATTCCTTTATCTTTTGTTTCATTGTAAAAAGAAACATTTCCGGAGACTATAGGAAAATCTAAATACTTGCTTGCCTCAGAAATTCCTTCTACACATTCAACAAACTCACCCATATTTTTTTCTTTTTCAGGATTACCAAAGTTTAAACAGTTAGTTATAGCTATAGGAGTAGCGCCTGCAGAAATTAAATTACGCCAAGTTTCACAAACAACCTGTTTTCCACCTGTATGAGGATGTGCAAAGCAATATGAAGCAGATGAATCAACACAAGCAGCTATTGCTTTTTTTGTTCCATGTATTCTAACAACACCAGCATCTCCTCCAGGTTTTTGAACAGTATCACCCATAACCGTATGATCATACTGCTCCCAGATCCATTCTTTGTCACATATATTAGGGTTTGATATAATTTTTTTTAAACATTCAGAAATTTTTAATGATTTAAATTTTTCTTTTGCAAATTTTAATTTCTGAGGAATTTTTGTTTTTTTCCATTTTCTTTCATATATGGGAGCATCTTCTGATAAAAAATCAATTGGAATATCAGCAACCTTTTTATTGTTAAAATAAATTTCTATATTTTTAGTACTTGTAGTTTTTCCTATTATAGCAAAGTCTAGATTCCATTTATCAAATATTTTTTTAGCTTTTTCCTCTTTTCCATTTTCTAAAACTATCAACATTCTTTCTTGGCTCTCAGACAGCATAATTTCATAAGGTGTCATTTTTTCTTCTCTACATGGAACTTTATTAAGATTTAATTCAATTCCCAATTTTCCTTTTGAAGCCATTTCTATACTTGAAGAAGTTAATCCAGCAGCACCCATATCTTGAATTGCAATAATTGAGTTGTCAGCCATCAATTCTAAACAAGCTTCAAGTAATAATTTTTCTGTAAATGGGTCACCTACTTGAACAGTTGGTTTTTTTTCTTCAATTTTTTCATCAAAAATAGTAGATGCCATACTAGCACCATGAATACCATCACGACCAGTTTTTGAACCAACATATATAACAGGTTTATTTAAACCAGCTGCCTTAGAATAAAAAATTTTTTTTTTATTTACTAAACCTAATGTCATTGCATTAACTAAGATATTTCCATTATAAGATTCATCAAATATTGTTTGACCACCAATTGTTGGTACTCCAACACAATTTCCGTATCCTCCTATACCTTTTACAACTCCTCTTAATAAATTTTTAGTTTTTTTATGTTGTGGTGAGCCAAAATGAATTGAATTTAAATTTGCTATTGGTCTTGCTCCCATAGTAAAAACATCTCTCATAATACCACCAACTCCTGTAGCAGCACCTTGATAAGGCTCTATAAATGATGGGTGATTGTGACTTTCTATTTTAAAAACAATTGCATCTTCATCATCTATATCAACAACACCTGCATTTTCCCCAGGTCCTTGAATAACTCTTTTTCCTTTAGTATTTAAATTTTTTAAATATTTTTTTGAAGATTTATAAGAACAATGCTCATTCCACATTGCAGAAAATAAACCAAGTTCAGTTAAATTAGGAACTCTTTTTAATAAATCACAAATTTTTTTGTATTCTTCTTTTTTTAAACCGTGTTCTATGGCAATTTTTTCATTTACTTCCATTACTTTAAATTTCCAATTAAATTTTCAAAAAAAAGCGAACCATCTTCTCCAGAAAGATACTTATCTATCATTCTTTCAGGGTGTGGCATCATTCCTAAAATATTTTTTTTTATATTAAAAACTCCAGCAATATTTTCCAAGGCCCCATTAGGGTTAGATTCATTATTGTCGAAACCATCTTTATTACAATATTTGACTGCAATTTGATTATTATTTTTTATTGATTGTAATTCATCATCTGAACAAAAATAATTACCTTCATTATGTGCAATATGGAGTTCCAAGATATCTTTTTTGATATTTTTAAAGTATTTATTTTTTGTATCATTTACTTTTACATAAACATTTTTACAAATAAAATTTAAATATTTATTTTGTTGTAATACTCCAGGTAATAAACCGGTTTCAGTTAAAATTTGAAACCCATTACAAATTCCAAGCACTAAACCACCAGATTTGGAAAACTCAATTACTGATTTAATGATCTTAGATTTACCAGCGATACTTCCACATCTCAAGTAATCACCATAAGAAAAAC
>CACCYQ010000033.1 GCA_902550285.1 uncultured Pelagibacteraceae bacterium
CAAAACAGAAATTGATAAACTAATTGATAAATAAGTTAACATGGTAATTGAAACTATTTCTATAGCTCTACCTGTTTGCATTAAAGCAGTGCCAGCAAAGACTAAAACTAAATCAGGATATGCTATAGCTGCTGCAAGAGATGAATTTTTAGTTAAATTTAAATATTGGTTCGTTGTAGGTGGAATAATTATTCTTAATGCTTGTGGCATTATTACAAGTTTTAAAATTTGATTAGGCGTTAACCCTATTGATGCAGCCGCTTCTTTTTGACCTTTGCTAATACCTTGGATTCCAGCTCTAACACACTCTGCTATGAAAGTTGCAGTATATAACGATAAAGCTAAGGTTAAAGCTATTAGTTCTGGCGGTAACCTAAGACCGCCCTCGTAAATAAATCCTGTTGTAGATAATTGTTTTAAAACGGGAACTTGAAAATTTAATGAAACTCCACCGATTAAAAAAGTTAATAATGGTAAAATAATAAATAGAGATATAGAAATAGAAAAAACTGGCAATTGTTTACCTTCTTTTTCTTGTAACTTTCTTGCATAAATTCTTATAACTATGATAGAAATTAATACAGCAATCACTGAATAGATAAAGATATCCAAATTTTCCCATACAAAACTTGGGGTATATAATCCCTTAATTGTTAAATAAAAAACTCCCATTATAGATTCGGCATCTTGAGGTAAAGGAAGCGCTCTAAGTGCTGCAAAATACCAGAAAAATATTTGTAATAATAAAGGTATATTTCTAAAAAATTCTACATACCAAGCTGCTGCTCTTTCTATTAAATAGTTTGGTGAAAGACGGGCTATTCCAACAATTACCCCTAGTATTGTTGCTATTATAATTCCTATAAATGCTACTAAAAGTGTATTTAACAAACCAACTAAATATGCTCTAGCGTAAGAGTGTGATCCATCATAATCAATTAATGAAAACTGAACATCAAAAGAGGATTCTTGTCTTAAAAAACCAAAACCAAACTCAATACCCCTGTTTTCCATATTGATTTGGGCATTAAATGTGAAAAAACCAAAAATTAGAATTACAACAAGTAATGTAATTAATTGGGGTATTATTTTTTTAAGCTTAAAATTCATAAATAAAGCAAAGGGATAATAAAAAAAAGGGCTAGAAAAATCTAGCCCTTTTTAAACTTTATTATAAGATATTAATTATCTTGCAGGTGGTACGTAAAGAATTCCGCCTTTTGTCCATAATTCATTTGGACCTCTATCAGGCAAAATACCAGTGTCTGCTATATTTCTTTTATAGCTTTCACCATAGTTACCAACTTGTTTGATAATTCTTAAACTCCACTCATTATCTAAACCGAAAGCAGCACCTAATTCTCCTTCTGCACCAACAAGTCTCTTGATAGCTGGGTTTTCAGAAGTTTTCATAGAGTCTGCGTTTCCAGAGTTAACACCATATTCTTCAGCTTCGATCATTACGTTCAAAGACCATCTTACGATATCTTCCCAAACAGAATCACCTTGTCTAACAACAGGGCCTAAAGGCTCTTTTGAAATAGTTTCAGGTAACACTATGTGATCATCTGGATTGCTCAGTTTAGTTCTTTGAGCAGCAAGACCTGATTTATCAGTTGTGTAAGTATCACATCTTCCAGCATCATAAGCAGCAACAACTTCATCAGCTTTTTCAAAAGCTACTGGCTCATAAGAAATTCCTTTTGAATTAAAGAAGTCTCTCATGTTTAGCTCAGTTGTAGTACCAATGTTAGTACATGCTGAAGTTCCATCTTTAAATTGGCTCGTAGAAGTTATTCCAGAACTTTTTCTAACCATGAAACCTTGACCATCGTAGAAGTTTACTCCAACGAAAGTAAGTCCAATATCAGCATCTCTAGAAAGTGTCCAAGTTGTGTTTCTTGATAAGATATCAATCTCACCAGAAGTTAGAGCTGTAAATCTTTCTTTAGCACTTAGTGGAGTGAACTTAACTTTGTTCGCATCACCTAGTACTGCAGCAGCAACTGCTCTACATACATCAACGTCTACACCAGTCCAATTTCCAGATGCATCAGCATTTGAAAATCCTGGAAGACCTTGAGAAACACCACATCTTACAAAACCTTTTTTCTGAGTGTTTTTAAGAGTTTTTGATTTCTTAGCAGCCATTGCCTCTGTTGAAAAAGTGAACAGAACAGCAAATAAAGCAACTACAGAAGTCAATTGTTTTATTATTTTAAACATTATTTATTCCTCGTGTTTATTATTTATTTGTTAACAAATAATTCAAAATTAATTTTGAATTAATATAATTAAAGCAGAAAGAAGAGTTATCATCAATGATTAAAAAAGGCCTAAAGATATGCAAAAATGGCGCGCCCTCCAGGACTCGAACCTGGGACCCTCGGTTTAGAAAACCGATGCTCTAATCCAGCTGAGCTAAGGGCGCAAAAAAACTACTTTATAATACTAATTTAATTTTTGAAAAGAAATTTTTTAGATATTATTATTAGTGTTAATAATTCAACTCTCCCGATAATCATAAATAACATTAAAGTACTTTTCGAAAATATGTCCAAATTATAAAAACTATAATCTTTTAGTCCATACATTGATGAATTAACAGTATTCATGATTGTTAATATTCCAATTTTGAAAGATTCATCAAAGTTATTATTAAAAAAAGTTAAAATCAAGGTTATTAAAAATAAGCAAATAATAAAAATTACAACTGACAAAAAATATTTACTAATATCACTCTGATTTAGATTTTTATTTGAAAAAGTAAGTTTATTAACAAACACATGTTTGGGTCTAGCATGAGAAAGAAGCTCATTTAAAGAATACTTAATTAATGAATGTATTTTGATAAATCTAATTCCAGAACTTGTTGAAAAGAAAGAGCCGCCAATTATTACAAGTAATAAAAAAATAAAATAAAGATTAGAGGAAATACCACTATTAGAAATTCCTATATTAGAAATACTACTAGTTAACGATAATAAAATTGTAGAAAAATTTGATTCATGGCTTAAAAAAATAAAAAAAATAAAAATTAATGCAAAAAAATAAATAAGTAGATACAAATCTTCAGTAAAAAAATTTAAATTTTTTTTTTTGAGAAAAATTAAATTATAAGATAAGAATAAACTAAAGAATGAAGTTAAAAGTAATAAGGAAAATGTAGTTTCTTTAAATTTTGTATTTAATATAGATTCGATATTATTTGTAGGAATGAACCCACCAGAAGATATTATGGTCATAGACAAGTTTAACGAGTCAAAAGTTCTAATATCAATAATATTTAAAATTACAAATAAGATTAAAGTTAAAACACTATATAAAATAAAAATCTTAAAAGACTGTTTAATAGTTTCGTTTATATTAAATGATAGAAAGTTTGTTAAAGATTTTTTTAAATTATCATCAAAAACATCTATTAATAAAATTATTGAAAATAAAAAATAAATACCTCCAATCCATTGAGATGACGATCTCCACAAAATTAAGCTTTCATCAAGATGTTTTATGTTTGAAAATATTGTAAATCCAGTAGATGTAAAACCAGAAATTGACTCAAAATAGCAGTCCAAAAAGGAAATATTATAAATACTTAGATAGTATGGTACAGATATTAATATTGGAATTGTTATATATCCTATTAAAACAATAATTATTTTTTCATAAATTGAAATTTTATTATCATTTTTTTTCTTAAATAATAAAGTCAAACCAATGACTAAAGATAATATTAAAGAATATATATAAGCATCTATATTTAAATAAAGATTGAAATAGTAAGAGTAAATTATATTTAAAAATGAAAAGATTGATATAAGTAAAAAAAAGACTGAAATATAAATGAAACCAAAACGATTCATTTTATTTATACTGAACTTATTCTAAACATATTTTCAACAACTGGTAGCAGATCTCTTTTAGCCATCAAAACAACAATATCGTCTTTCTTAAATACAAAATTTGATTTAGGTATTATGACTTCATTTTTTCTTAACACTGCACCTATTTTAATTTCCTCAGGAAGGTCAGCATTTTTTAATTCTTTATTTATTAGTTCGGATGTTTCGATAATCTCTGCTTCAATGACTTCATACTCACCATTTAAAATTGTGTAAGCATTCTCAATAGTGCCTTTGTGAACATGTTTTAATATACTTGAAACAGTATTCATTCTTGGATCAATTAGATCATCAATCTTTAAAGAAGATTGTAACAATGAGTAATTAGGTTTATTAATTAAAGCCATAGTTCTTTTATTTTTAGAAAATTTTTCTACTAAAACACTAACCATTAAGTTATCTTCATCGTCATTAGTTAATGCTATAACTGTTTCAACTTCTTCAAGATTCACTTCATTTAATACATCTTCATCTAAAGCGTCACCACTAATAACTATTGTATTGTTTAATTCATTCGCAATTTCTTTTGCTCTTTCTTTGTTTTTTTCTATAATTTTTAGTCTTGCTTCTTCGAAGGATTGCTCAATATTTTTAGCGAGATTAAATCCTATATTTCCTCCTCCAATAATTAATATTTTGTTAGAAATTTTTTCGTTATGTCCAAATGCTTCTAAAGTTTTTTGCATTTGTAATGAATTTATTAAAACATAAGCTTTGTCATCAATTTTCATTACATCAGTTTTTTTTAACATTATAAAATTGTCTTTTCTTACAACGCCTAAAATATTAGCATTAAGATCTGGAAATCTTTTTGTTAATTCATTTAATTTTATATCTGCTATTGGGCATTTTTCATCAATAGAAATTTCAATAAGTTTAATTTTATTTTCAGCAAAAGGGACATTATCTAATGCACCTGGGGCTTCTAATTTTCTTTGAATTGATTTTGCTATTTCTAATTCAGGCGAAATAATAACGTCAATTGGTAAATTTTCTTTATTATAAACTTTAGAAAATTTGGGATTAAGATAGTCCTGAGATCTAATTCGTGCAATTTTTTTTGGTACATTAAAAACTGTATATGCAATTTGACAAATAAGCATATTAATTTCATCATTTTTAGTCACCGCTATGATCATGTCAGCATTTGAAGCATCAGCTTTTTCTAGTATTGATGGATATGTAGCTTTGCCAACTATAGCTTTAACATCTAATGACTCATTTAACTTATGTATATCTTCGCTAGATTGATCGATTATTGTAACAGAATGGTCTTGTTCTGTGAGTAATTTGGCTATAGTAAACCCTACTCTACCAGCACCACATATAATAATATTCATTAATTTAAATCTTTTACTCCAAGAAGTTTGAGTTTTCTGTAAAGTGCGGATCTTTCCATCCCAACAAATCTTGCTGTTTTAGAAATATTCCCAGCATTTTTTTTTAATTGAGAAATAAGGTATTCTCTTTCAAAAGTTTCTCTAGCTTCTCTTAAAGGTACAGAAAGAGTATCGGTGACAGAAAAGTTTTCATCTTTGTTTTTTGTTAATGATTCTTTTACTATTTCCAAAATTTTATTAGAGTCATTACCTGGTGAAAGTATTGCAACTCTTTCAACTAGATTTCTTAATTCTCTAACATTTCCAGGCCAACTATAATTTAATAGATAGTTGTTGTCACTTATTTGAAAATTTTTAATTTTATATAATTCACAAATTTTTTCAGAAAAGTATTCTACTAAAGGTGGTATATCTTCAATTCTTTTGTTTAAAGGATCAATGTTTATATTAAACACATTAAGTCTATGATAAAGGTCTTCTCGAAAATTACCTTCTTTAATTTCACTTTTAATATCTTTGCTACTAGAACAAATAATTCTAACATCAACTTTTATATCATGATTGCCATTAATTCTTTTAAATTTTTGATCAATAACTACTCTTAATATTTTAGATTGGGTTTCTAATGGAATTTCAGAAACTTCATCAATTAATAAAATTCCACCTGTGGCTTTTTCTAATGCACCATATGAAATAGATCCATCAGTTCTTTCTTCTCCAAATAACTCTTCTTCGTATTTTTTTATATCAAGTAATGCTCCATTTATTATAATGAATGGACCTTTGCTTCTTTTAGACTTTTTATAAATTTTTCTTGCTATTAATTCCTTCCCTGTACCAGTTGGACCTGAAATAAAAATTCTACTATCAGATAATGATAACTTTTCAATTTGATCTCTTATGGAAGTGATGTTTTGGCTTTTACCAATTAAATTATACGAGTGGAAAAGTTTAGATTGAAGATTTTTATTTTCATTTTTTAAATTATAATTTTCAACAGCTCTATTTACAAAATTCATAAGTCTTTCCTTATCAAAAGGTTTTTGAATAAATTCAAAAGCTCCGGACTTTAATGAGTTTACTGCCATCTCAATATTTGCATGCCCTGATATTATAATAACAGGTATATCTTTATTTTTTTTTTTAATGTGATTTAATAATTCAATTCCATCATTATCACCTTTATCTAATTTGACATCTATTATCGCAACTTCAGGCAATTTTTTATCTATTTCTGATAGAGCTTGATTATAATTTGCTGCTAATCTAGTTTTATAACCTGCTTCTTGAATTAATTCATTTAAGATAATTCTTATATCTGGATTATCATCAATTATTAAAATTTCAGCTGACATTTTTTTTGTTAAAAATTATTTTTACGATTGCACCATTGTGAGAATTTCTAAACTCTATTGACCCATTGTGATCATTAATAATTTTATTTACTATCGATAAACCTAATCCTGTTCCTTTTTGTTTTGTTGTAAAATATGGTTTAATTAATTCTTTTGTATCTATATTACTAAAACCAACTCCATCGTCGGTAATATTGATTGTTATATAGTCTCTTATATCGGTAATTTCTATATCAATTATTTTGTTAATATTACTTGTTTTTTTAACTTTTTCATGAATACTTTCAACAGAGTTTTTAATAAGATTCAAAAAAACTCTTGATAATTGTTCATAGTCAGACAGAAAAAATATTTTTTCATTTGATTTCATAAAATTAATTTTAATAGTAATGTCAATTTTTTTTAACAGAACTATATTTGCCTTAATTATTTCAACCAAATCATTTGTTTTAAACAAAGGCTTAGGCATTCTAGCAAAATCAGAAAATTCATTAACTAAATTTTCAATTTGCTTGATTTGTTTATTGATAGTTTGAAGATTATTTAAATATTTTTCTTTAATATCATTATCAACTTCTGTTAAATATTTAGATTTTAAATTATCAATGGTTAGTTGAATTGGAGTAAGAGGATTTTTTATTTCATGGGCTAATTTTCGAGCAATGCTTTCCCAAGCTTCATGTCTTTCTGCATTTAA
>CACCYQ010000034.1 GCA_902550285.1 uncultured Pelagibacteraceae bacterium
TCACGACCATAAAGATGAACAAAAATCATCTCCAAAAAAATCATCACAAGAAAAAAAAAAACCAATAAAAAAAGCAAAAGTAGATCAAAAGAAAACAAAATCTTCAAAAAAAGTTAGCAAAAAGTAATCACAAGTTGTATAAGTAAGCCGAATCAATTTATGACAAATAAAATTAATGAACACATGAATACATTAGTGCCAATGGTCGTTGAGCAATCTAATAGAGGCGAGAGAGCTTATGATATATATTCAAGACTACTTAAAGAGAGAGTTGTTTTTGTTGTAGGCCCCATTAATGATAATATTGCATCTTTAGTAACTGCTCAATTACTTTTTTTAGAGTCTGAAAATCCCAAAAAAGATATATCTCTTTACATAAATTCTCCAGGTGGATTAGTTACTTCTGGACTTGGAATATATGATACCATGCAATACATTAAGCCTGATGTTACAACTTTATGTATAGGGCAAGCGGCAAGTATGGGTTCTTTTTTATTAGCTGCAGGAGCTAAAGGCAAAAGATTTTCACTTCCGAATTCAAGAATAATGGTACATCAACCATCAGCAGGCTATCAAGGACAAGCAACAGATATTGAAATTCATGCTAAAGAAGTATTATCACTTAAAAAAAGATTGAATGAAATTTATTCAAAACATACAAGTAAATCTGTTGATGAAATAAAATCAGCTCTTGAAAGAGATAATTTTATGACTCCTGATGCAGCAAAAAGTTTTGGATTAATCGACAAAGTAGTGGAAAAAAGGGAGTAGCTAACAACATATAGTTTTTTTATCAACCTACACTTGATTAAAATCATTAATTTATAATAAAGTGGTTTAATTGATTCGTTAAAAATTTATGAGTACTAACAAAAATATACTTTACTGTTCATTCTGTGGCAAAAGCCAACATGAAGTAAGAAAATTAATTGCTGGTCCAACAGTTTTTATTTGTGATGAATGTGTTGAGCTATGTATGGATATTATCAAAGAAGAGAGTAAAGACACTTTAGTTAAACATCAAGATGGTTTGCCATCACCAAAAGAAATTTGCAAGGTATTAGACGATTATGTAATAGGTCAAAGTCACGCAAAGAAAGTTTTGTCTGTAGCTGTTCACAATCATTATAAAAGATTAAATTATGAAAATAAAACTACCAAAACTGTAGAACTTGCAAAATCTAATATTTTGTTAGTTGGGCCAACTGGATGTGGAAAAACATTGTTAGCACAAACGCTTGCACGGATATTAGATGTTCCATTCACAATGGCTGACGCAACAACACTTACGGAAGCAGGTTATGTTGGTGAAGACGTTGAAAACATAATATTAAAATTATTACAAGCAGCTGATTACAATGTAGAAAAGGCCCAAAGAGGAATTGTTTATATTGATGAAGTAGATAAAATTAGTAGAAAATCAGAAAACCCATCTATCACAAGAGATGTTTCTGGAGAAGGGGTTCAACAAGCTTTATTAAAAATAATGGAAGGAACAATTGCTAGTGTTCCTCCGCAGGGAGGAAGAAAACATCCTCAGCAAGAGTTTTTACAAGTAGATACAACAAATATTTTATTTATTTGTGGAGGAGCTTTTGCAGGTTTAGATAAAATTATTTCACTTAGAGACAAAGGATCTTCTATAGGTTTTGAAGCCGAAGTTAAAAGTTTAGAAGATAAAAAAGTAGGTGAGTGGATGAAAGGATTAGAACCAGAGGATTTGTTAAGATACGGTTTAATACCCGAATTTATTGGAAGACTTCCCATAACAGCAACATTAGACGATCTGGATGAAAGTTCATTAATAAAAATTTTAAATGAGCCAAAAAATTCTTTAACAAAACAATACCAAGAATTATTTAAGCTAGAGGGTGTTAAATTAACATTTAAAGAAAGTGCCTTAAAAGAAATATCTTCAAAAGCAATAGCAAAAAAAACGGGGGCAAGAGGCTTAAGATCAATAATTGAGAATATTTTGTTGAAGACTATGTTTGATCTACCTAGTCAAGATAATATTGAAGAAATTATAGTCGATATTAATGCAGCAAAAGGAATTTCACAACCTATCGTCATACATTCCAAAAAAACAGACAAAACTACCGCAGCTTAACAAGTTAATAAAGCGTATTTATCTATTGCAAAATCCAATATAATATCCATATTTAAATTATGGAAATCAAAATTACATTACCATTATTGCCATTAAGAGATATTGTGGTGTTTCCCAATATGGTTATACCATTATTTGTAGGAAGAGATAAATCAATATCAGCTTTAAACGAAGTCATGAAGCATGACAAAAAAATAGTTTTGGTTACTCAAAAAAATTCTGAAATAGATGATCCAAAGAGTAACGATGTATACACTTATGGATGTGAAAGTAATATTCTACAGCTGCTAAAATTACCAGATGGAACTGTAAAAGTTTTAGTTGAGGGAAATAAAAGAGTTAAAATTGTTGATTTTAAAGATGAAGAAAAATTTATATCATGTTCTTTTGAGTATCAAAAAGAAATAATTGAAAATGAGGATAGTTTAAAAACTTTAGCTTTTTCTGCTATAAAAAAATTAGAAAAACTAAACTCAATAAATAAAAAAATATCTAATGAAACTATTAATAACATTAGACAATTAAAGGAACCTTTAAAAATTGTTGACAATATCGCAGCACATATATCGACAACGATTACTGAAAAGCAACAATTGTTTGAAACTTTTGATGTTAAAAAAAGGTTGGAAAATACAATAAAAATTATTGATAACGAAACCAGTATAATCGGAGTTGAAATTAGAGGTAGAGTCAAAACTCAAATGGAAAAGACTCAAAGGGAATATTATTTAAATGAACAATTAAAAGCTATTCAAAAAGAATTAGGAGAAATTGAAGATGGTAAAGATGAAACATCTAATTTAAATAAAGCTATATTAAAAGCAAAGATGCCTAAAGAAGTTCAAACCAAGTGTATGAATGAGCTAAAAAAATTAAGAAATATGAGTCCTATGTCTGCAGAAGCTACAGTAGTAAGAAATTACTTAGATTGGATGATTGATATCCCGTGGCACAAAAAAGACAAGGTCGATATTGATTTGAACAAAGCATTAAAAGTTCTTGAGCAAGATCATTTTGGATTAGAAAAAGTAAAAGAAAGAATTATAGAATTTTTAGCAGTACAAAAAAGAATGGAAAAGATAAAGGGTCCGATACTTTGTCTAGTAGGACCTCCAGGTGTTGGAAAAACTTCATTAGGAAAATCTATTGCAAAAGCAACCAATAGACAGTTTGTTAGAATGTCTTTAGGAGGAATTAGAGATGAAGCTGAAATAAGAGGGCATAGAAGAACTTATATAGGTTCATTGCCTGGCAAGATAATTCAAATGATGAAAAAAGCTGGAACAAGAAATCCTTTAATACTTTTAGATGAGATTGATAAAGTTGGAAATGATTATAGAGGAGATCCTTCATCAGCATTGTTAGAAGCTTTAGATCCTGAGCAAAATACAACCTTTAATGACCATTATTTGGAAGTTGATTATGATTTATCAGATGTTTTATTTGTTACGACTGCTAACACATTAAACATACTACCGCCATTACTCGATAGAATGGAAGTAATAAGAATTCCAGGATACACAGAAGATGAAAAAATTAATATAGCGAATAATTTTCTACTTCCAAAACAGATAAAAGAAAATGGAGTAAAAGATGGTGAGTTAAAATTATCAAGCGGTACTGTTAAAGATATAATAAGACACTATACTAGAGAGTCAGGAGTTAGAAATTTAGAAAGAGAAATATCAAAAGTAACCAGAAAAGTTGTAAAAAAAGTAGTCAATAATGAAGAAAAAACAGTAACCGTTGATTCAAAAAATTTAACAGATTTTTTAGGAGTTAAGAAATTCAAATTTGGAGAAGTTGAAAACGAGGATAAAGTTGGAATAGTTACAGGTTTAGCATGGACAGAATTTGGTGGAGAAATATTAAAAATTGAAACAGTTCATATGCCTGGAAAAGGAAAAATGCAAATTACAGGTAAACTAGGTGAAGTTATGCAAGAGTCCGTTAAAGCTGCTAAAACCTTTGTAAGGTCAAAAAGTTTAGATTATGGAATAATACCACCAATTTTTGAAAAAAGAGACTTTCATATACATGTACCTGAAGGCGCAACACCAAAAGATGGACCTTCTGCAGGAATAGCTATGGTGACTTCAATAGTTTCATCAATAACTAACATTCCAGCAAATAGAAAAATAGCCATGACTGGAGAAGTAACAATTACTGGTCAAGTTTTACCTATAGGTGGTCTTAAAGAAAAATTGTTGGCCGCACATAGAGCTGGAATTACACATGTGCTCATACCAAAGGATAATGAAAAAGATTTAATAGATATACCAAAAAAAGTTAAAGAAGACATAAAAATCACCCCAGTTGAATTTGTAGATGAGGTCATAAAATTAGCCTTAACAAAAGAGTTAAAGAGGGTTGAATGGGTTGAGGTGGATAAAATTTCGGAAAATAAAAAGAACGAAAAATCTCAAGCAAGCATACAGTAAAATCAATCTATATAAATATTATCTGGACTTAATTCTTTAAGATGTTTGGAAATACAAATATTGTAAGCTTTTTCTATATTCGAAGTATATAATTTCATATTAAAAAATGAAGATTCTATTTTGTTAACTTCTATTTTTTTTTTAATTTTGTTTATATAATCTGGCTCTAAAATTAATTTTGTAATTTTTTCTTCATATTCATCAAAACTATTAGTGATTAATTCATTTAAATTCATAGTATTAAGTATACTAGAACAAACACTGCTAGAAAAAGATTGTCCTTTCATTGTAACGATTGGTAATCCAGCTCTCAAATAGTCACAACAACTGCTATGAGACCCATAAGGATATGTATCTAAGCAAAGATCTGCTAATCTTAGCCTGCTTAAATGATCTTCTTTATTCTTTACACTTTTAGCAAATACTAATCTTTCTTTGTCTATATTTTTACTTTTAATTAAATTAATCAAATTTTCAGACCCTTCAATATTATCCAATGATAACCATAATTCAGTATTTTCAAATTTTTTTAAAATATTAGTCCAGATTTCAAAAATTTTAGGAGTTATTTTATAAAATTTACTAAAGCAACATAACACAAAAGCATCATCGGATAGTCCATAGTCCAATTTTTTAATTTTGTAATTAATTGATTTTTCTTTTGAATCTGTTGGCATAAATGAATTTGGCAAATAAATTATTTTTTCAGAAAAATTAATATGGTTTTCATTTTTAATCACATGTTTATCAGAAATTATATAGTCCATATTACTTGAACCAGTTGTACTAGGGTATCCCAAATAATTTATTTGAATTGGAGCGCATCTTTTTTCAAAAATTGTAAATCTGTTTGATTCTGTATAACCCATTAAATCTACAGCAATATCAATTTCTAGTTTTTTTGAAATGTTAACAATTTCATCATCAGATTTATTCTGTACGTCAATAAAATTATCAAAAGCCAAGACCAACCTTTGCTTTGATTCATCTAATTTTGAATCAAATGAAAAGCCAAATATTTCAAATTTTTCTCTATCATGATTTTCAATTAATTCAAATATTTGATACGCAACAGGATGATTGCAAAAATCAGCCGAATAATATCCTATTTTAATTTTATTTTTTTTTTTAGCTATTAAAGTAATTTTTTTATCAATTTTATCAGAATATTCTTTATTCTCTAATTTTGAATTTATCAATTGTAACTTAGGAGAATCTATTATTGATAGTAGATGAAAAGCACTACATACATTATAATTACTTTTAATAAAATTTTCTAATTTTTTATTATTAGAATCATAATTTTTCCAGTTACAAATCGAATAATTTGCATTTAAATAGTTTCCTAATCCATTTTTGTATAATTCGTCAATTTCTGTTGATTTCTTATAAAATTTAATTGCATCATGATATTTATTGTTTTTTTTTAGTAAATTTCCCATGTTGTGGTATGAAGATAGCTTTTTCGGTTCTAGTTTTA
>CACCYQ010000035.1 GCA_902550285.1 uncultured Pelagibacteraceae bacterium
ATGGCTATAGCTAATTTAAATGAATTTAAAAATAAAAATCAAAAATTTGATCTTGTTTTTATAGATGCTGATAAAGAAAATTATATAAATTATTACGATATTTCATTAGATTTAATAAATACAAATGGCTTAATTATCATAGATAACGTGCTGTGGCATGGAGAAGTCATAGATAAAAAAAAAAATGATAATTTAACTAAAAGTATAAGAAAATTTAATATTTATATTAACAACGATAAAAGAATAGAAAATCTAATTATTCCTGTAGGTGATGGCCTTACAGTTTGTAGAAAGTTGTAATGTTCTATATTTCTGGTTTTTATAAATTTAAAAAAATACCGAATATTAAAAAAAATAAAAAAATAATTCAGTCTTATTTTTTAAAGAATTCTATTAGAGGAACATTAATATTATCTCCAGAAGGTATAAATGCAACTTTATCTTCTAAAAAAAAAAATCTTCATTTAGTCTTAAATAAAATAAAAAAAACTTTTAAGATTGATAATTTTGATAGTCAAAATTTATCTAAATGTAAATTTCAACCATTTCATAGAGGCAAAGTTAAAATTAAAAAAGAAGTAGTTCCTATGGGTATTAAAATTGAAAAAAGAAATTTAAAAAATCATCTTAATCCAGTTAAATGGAATAAATTAATTAAAAATAAAAATACTTTGTTATTAGATGCAAGAAAACCATTTGAAAACAAAGTTGGATCTTTTAAAAAATCAATAAATCCTCAAGTTAATAATTTTAGAGAATTTCCTGAATATTTAAAAAAACTTTCTAAAGACAAAACTATAGCAATGTTTTGTACAGGAGGTATTAGATGTGAAAAAGCAGGCATTTATTTAAATAAAAAAGGTTTTAAAAATGTTTATCAATTAAATGGTGGCATAATTAATTATTTAAAAAAAATTAAAAAAAGTAATAGCTTGTGGAATGGTGAATGTTATGTTTTTGATAATCGTGTATCAATAAAACATGGTTTGTTACAAGGAAGTTTTTCGATGTGTAGCGGTTGTAGGAAACCTATATCAAAAAAAGATAAAAAATCTAAAAAATATGAAGAAGGTGTTTCTTGTCCAAATTGTCACGATAGTTTAACAAATTCACAAAAAGAAAGATTTAGAATGAGGCAAAAACAAATAAACCTTGCAAAAAAGCAAGGCAAAAGTCACATATTCCAAAAAGAATTTTAAATATGAATTTACTAGAAGATAAAGTTCCTAAATTAGTCAGAAAACTTGCATTACCTGCAATGGTAGGAACATTATTTCAAACACTTTATAATATTGTTGATACTTTTTTTGCAGGAAAAATATCACCTGAAGCCTTATCAGCATTAAGCAAATCATTCCCTATATACTTTATTATTATTGCCACATCTATAGGTGTGACTGTAGCAGGAACTTCGTTGATAGGTAACAGCATTGGTGAAAATAATAAAAAAAATATATTGAATTATTTTACTCACATTATTATTTTTGGAATTATAATTTCACTTATAATAACTTTTTTAGGATTAACATATTCTGAAAAAGTATTTTCTTTAATGGGATCAAGCGAGAAAGTAATTTCTTTAGGACTTGAGTACACAGACATTATCTATTCTGGATCTATTTTATTTATTTTGGTAGTAGCATTAAATTCTCTATTGCATGCAGAAGGGGACACTAAAACGTATAGGAACGTTTTAGTTTTATCTTTTTTGCTTAATATAATTTTAAATCCAATACTAATCTTTGGATTTTTATTTATTCCTGCATATGGAGTTAAAGGTATTGGTATAGCTACCATAGTTGCACAATTCATTTCGTTGATTATCATATTGTTTAAAGTTTTCAAAAATAGAAGAATTAAATATATAACTAAAGATTATTTAGTTCCAAAACTTTTCTATTTGAAAAATATTTTTTTTCAATCAATGCCTATAACTATATCGATTTGTGGCTATGCTTTGGCTTCTGCAATTATTTTTACTTACGTTGGCCTGTCAGGTGAATATGCTGTAGCTGGGTACGGAGCTGGCACAAGAATAGAGCAGGTGGTTCTTCTTCCTATTTTAGGAATTAACACCGCTATAATATCCATCATAGCTCAGAATTACGGTGCTAAATATATAGATAGAATAAAGGAAACTTACTTTACGGCTATAAAATACGCTTTCATCATAATGATCGTTTCGGGAATATTTGTTTTTATCACCGCAAGCATGATTACAGGCATTTTTTCAAGCAACCTAGATGTTATAGAATATGGAGGACGATATTTAAAAATATCAGCTTTTGTACTGCCAGCTTATCCTGTTTTTTTTCTATCAAATGGTTTGTTTATGGCTTTAAAAAAATCTGAGTACGCTATGATTTCAAATTTTTTCAGAAATGTATTAAATCCTATTATCGTATTTTATTTGGCAAGACACTATGGTGCTAGTTTTGAAACTTTTTTTTGGATATGGGTTATAATTAATTGGTTTTTCTCGATATCGTATTTACTTTTTGTGATTTATTATTTTAATAAAAAATTAAACAAATCTAGCGCTATCGTTCATCCATAACCATAGATGATTTGAAAAAGATCTTCTAACAAATAAATTTAAATTATTTATATCTTTATTATGAATAATTACGTCTACATGATTTAGCAATGTTTGCGTAACAGCACCTTTGGAATCTTTAAATTTATTAAAATTAAACGGACATCCTGAAGAAAGCATGTCAAAAATTTTCGGACCTTTTAAATTAATCATTATCCAATGATCTGTTACATTTGTTACCGAACCAAGTTTTGTTTTAGATATATCATTAAAAAGTTTATCTTCTAAAGAATTAATAGTTTTCAAGTTATTTTTATCATTTGAATAAATCAGCCATTCATCTGGACTTAACCACAATAAATTTAACTCTTTATTGCCCGATGATGTATTGGGATCTGTGGGAAGTATTATTGATAATTCCTTTCCAATCTTAGTTACAAAATCCCTATTTTTTCCCCTTAAATTTATTTTAAGAGTAGGTTCAACCTCTGAAATTTTTATATCAGAGTATTCTTTTGCCTCAATAATTGTAGAATTATAATTAAGCATTTAACCTCTTATTTTCTTTGTCTAAAAAAACAGTATCTGTTATGGTAACATTAATAGTTTTGTTTTTCATAGGAACAAACATTTTTTGCCCCTTTAATTTTTTACCATTTTTTACTACTGCAAGTGCGATTGATTTATTTAAATTTGGACTAAAATAACTAGAAGTGACATGACCTAGCATTTCTATTGGTTGTTTTTTTGTTTCTAAAACTATTTGCGCACCTTCTTCTAAAACTTCATTTGGATCATCTGTTAATAACCCAACAAGTTGTTTTCTATCATCTCTAATTGTATCACTTCTGTATAATGATCTTTTTCCAATAAAATCATATTTTTTCTTACTAATTATCCAGTCCATTTGTAAATCTACAGGCGTCATTGTGCCATCAGTGTCTTGTCCAGCAATTATAAATCCTTTTTCAGCTCTAAGTAGGTGCATAGTTTCAGTACCATAAGGTGTAATATCAAATTCCTTTCCAGCTTCAATGCATTTCTCCCAAAGAGATTTACCATATGATGATTGAATGTTAATTTCATAACTGTGTTCACCGGTGAAACTAATTCTCATTACTCTACATTTTATATTATCTATTAATGCATTTTTAAAAGACATATGTGGAAATTTTTCATCTGATAAATTTAAATCAGGAATTACTTTTGAAAGAATTTTTTTTGAATTTGGTCCACAGATGCTAACAGTAGCATAATGATCTGTTACGGAAGTTAAGTAAACATCTAATTCAGGCCATTCTGTTTGCAAATAATCTTCTAATTTTCCAAGCACATTTGCTGCACCGCCTGTTGTAGTAGTCATTATATAATGATTTTCACCTAATCTTGTTGTAACACCATCATCATAAACCATTCCATCTTCATTAAGCATAAGACCATATCTACATTTACCAATTTCTAATTTTGACCAAGCATTTGTATAAACTCTATTTAAAAATTCTGATGCATCACTTCCTTGAATATCAATCTTTCCAAGAGTAGATGCATCTAGGATGCCAGCGCTATCTCTAGCTGCTTTGCTTTCTCTTTGTACAGCTTCATGCATATTTTCGTTTTCTATTGGATAGTACCAAGCTCTCTTCCATTGTCCTACATTTTCAAATTCTGCATTATGCTTAACGTGCCAATCATGTATAGGGGTTCTTCTTGTGATATCAAAAAATTCACCAACATTTCTTCCAACAATAGCACCAAAAGTTAATGGTGTATAAGGTGGTCTAAATGTAGTTGTTCCCAATTCACTCACTTTAACGTTGGCAGTTTCAGCTACAATTCCAAGAGCATGCATGTTAGACAATTTTCCTTGGTCAGTAGCCATCCCCGTTGTTGTATATCTTTTTACATGTTCAATTGATCTAAAACCTTCTCTTAAAGCTAATTTTATATCATTTGCAGTAGAATCGTTTTGAAAATCTAAAAATGGTTTCGTTTTTCCAAAAGGTTTATCAGATGGAAGTAGCCAGATATTTTTTTTATCAATTTCTTTTGAGGAAATAATTTCTAAATTTTTATAATCATTATTATTAACGTTTAAAAATTTATTGGTTGAATTAACTGAATTTTTTATTACTTCATCAAGTTCAAAATCACCATTACAAGATCCAATACTTATTTGATCCAACTCTGATTTATCTGGTAAAAAAACATTATCTTTATCTATGAATTTAAGTTT
>CACCYQ010000036.1 GCA_902550285.1 uncultured Pelagibacteraceae bacterium
GTTATTTACAAGTAATTTCTTATGAAAAACTTAACTTTATTCATTGAACTTACAAGGTTAAAAAAGCCAATAGGCTTCATGTTGTTATTTTGGCCTTGTATTTGGGGATTGTCTTTGTCGTACGATTTTCAAATAGGAATAGATAAATTTGTTTTTTATGCAATTTTATTTTTATTAGGATCTATTTTGATGAGATCTGCAGGATGTATTATTAATGATATTGCTGATAGAAATTTTGACAAAAAAGTTAAAAGAACGAAAAATAGACCAATAGCCTCAGGTAAAGTTTCTATAAAATTAGCTCTCCTTTATTCTGCTATACTTTGCATCTTGGCTTTGCTTGTATTAATAAATTTTAATTTGCTAACTATTGTTTTGGCAATATTATCAATGCCTTTGGCGTTCGCATATCCTTACATAAAAAGATTTACATATTGGCCTCAGCTTTTTCTTGGAGTAACTTTTAACTATGGACTTTTACTCGGATGGACTTCAATTAATGAACAATTAAATTTCGCGCCTATTGTCTTTTATTTTGGTGCCATATTCTGGACACTTGGATATGACACGATATATGGATATCAAGACATAGAGGATGACGAAATAATTGGAGTAAAATCAACATCAATAAAATTTAAAGGCAATCCAAAAAAATTTTTAATTACATGTTATCTATTATTTTTTATTTCACTACTAATAACAGGTATTACAATGAATTTTAGTATATTTTTTTATCTAATATTGATTTTCGTGTTTTATCATCTATTTTTTTTTCAAATAAAAAAATTGCAAATTAAAAAACCTGAAAGTTGTAACAAAATATTTAAATCTAATAATTTTTTTGGATTAATTTTGTTTTTTGCAATCTTGACAGAAAAATTAATTTAATTATGAAAGATATAGATATATTAAAAAGGCTTTGGTCAACTTATACTAAGCACTACACTTTTAAAATTTTGTTATCAATTTTTTTTTCGATTTTAGTTGCTGGAAGCACATCTGCAATAGCTTGGCTTTTAGATCCAGCAATTAAAAAAATCTTTATAGAAAAAGATCAATCATTAATTTATTATATACCTATAGCTATAGTTTTGGCTTTCTCAATAAAGGGAGGATCTTTATATATTGCAAAATCATTAATGATTAAAGTAGGCGCTGAAGTTTCTACTTTAATTAGAATTGATTGCCTTAAATCCATTATTAAAAGTGATGTTGAGTATATGGATAAAAAGCATTCGGGAAAATTTATTTCTCATATAACGTTTGACATAGGATTAATTACCACATTGGTGAGTACTGCAGTTTTAAATATCTTTAAGGATAGTCTTACATTAATAGGTTTACTTATTGTAATGTTCTACCAAAATTGGAGGCTTAGTTTGTTTGCACTTGTGATGATTCCCTTGGCTTCATTTACAGCCAGAACCTTAGGAAAAAGAATTAGTAAAATTTCAAAACAGTTGCAGGATATAGTTGGTCTATTAAATACATATTTATTAGAAATTTTTAAAAATCATCGAATAATAAAAATATTTCAAAGAGAAAATTATGAATTCTCAAGGTCACACGAAATTCTTACAGAATTTAAAGATAAGACCATAAAAACAAATTTGGTCCTAACGAGAATGTCTCCTGTTATGGAAGTATTAACCGGAATAATAATTGCAAGTTTAATATTTTATTCGGGTAAATTAATTTCTAGTGGAGAAATAGGAATTAATAACTTTTTTTCTTTTTTGGCTGCAATGATGCTTGCATATCAGCCAGTTAGATCTCTAGCAACTTTGAACTTAGCAATAAATCAAGGAATTTCTGCTGCTAACAGGGTGTTGCCAATTATTGATACAAAATCAAATGTTGTAGAAAAACCTGGAAGTAAAAATATTGAAATAAAGAATGGCGAAATAGAATTTAAAAATGTTACATTTAAATACCAAGATACTACTCAAGAAGTTTTAAGGACAATAAATCTAAATATTCCTGGGGGAAAAATGACTTCTTTAGTAGGTTATAGTGGTGCTGGAAAATCAACAGTTTTAAATTTAATACCAAGATTTTATGATGCAAACAGCGGTGATATTTTAATTGATAAAGAGTCAATTTATAATTTAAAAATTGAGTCATTACGATCAAAGATTTCATTGGTTTCTCAAGATATCACTCTCTTTGATGATACTATAAAAAATAACATAAAATATTCTAAATTAGATGCTTCTGAGGAAGAGATAATTGAAGCAGCAAAACTTTCATTTTGTGATGAGTTTGTAAATACGCTGCCTAACAAATATGAAACTTTAATTGGGGAAAATGGAGTTAGGTTATCTGGAGGAGAAAAGCAGAGGCTTTCAATAGCAAGAGCGATGTTAAAAAAAAGTGAGATAATTCTATTAGATGAAGCAACATCATCCTTAGACGCAGATACTGAACAAAAAATTCAAGAAGCTATAAACTTATTGACCAAAAATCGAACTACTTTAGTAATAGCACATAGATTGTCTACTATAATGAATTCAAAAATAATATATGTAGTTGAAAAAGGAAAAATAATTGCAAAAGGAAATCATCAAGACCTTCTCAATAGCTCAGATACTTATACTAACTTCTATAATAAGCAGTTAAGAAAAGAATAATGTTATTATTTTATAGAATAATAACTCTTTTAGTATATTTTTTATCACCACTAATTTTAATTTTCAGATTAATTAATAAAAAAGATACATTAAAAAGTTATTTTGAAAAAATTGGTCAATCAAATAATAAAAGAGCAAGAAAAGGAAAAATATTATGGTTTCATGGGTCTAGTGTGGGTGAAATTCTTGGCATAATCCCTTTAATTGAAAAATTAGAAGCAAAAAAAAATATAAAACAAATTTTGATAACTTCTAACACTTTAAGTTCTTATAAAATAATTTCAAAATTACCTTTAAAAAAAGTAGTTCATCAATTTTTTCCTATAGATACAAATTTTTTGAATAAAAAATTTATTAATTTTTGGAAACCAGATCTAGCAATATTTGTTGAATCAGAAATTTGGCCAAATATGATTTTGGAAATAAAAAAACAAAAAATTCCCCTGGTTTTACTTAATGCTAGATTTACTAAAAAGTCATTTTTGAGATGGAAATTAGTAGAAAGTTTTTCAAGATTAATTATGAGTAAATTTGATATTTGTTTAGCGCAAAATGATGACACTTTTGAATATTTAAAAAAGTTAGGAGCAAAAAATATTAAAAAAGCAGGTAACTTAAAATTTTGCGAGTCAAAACTAGCTAAAAAAGAAAATAAAAAAACTATTTTTAATAATTTTTTAAATTCGAATAAAATATTATTTTGTGCAGTAAGTACTCATTATAATGAAGAAATTTTTTGTGGTAAAATTCATAAAGACTCAAAAAATGTAATTAAAAATAGAACTACAATAATAATTCCTAGACATATCAATAGATCATCTGAAATAAAAAATGATTTAGAAAAAATAGGCCTAAAAGTTCAATTGCATAGTCTAAGTAAAAATTTAAAAAAAGATGCCGATATTTATTTAGTAGACGCGTATGGCGAAACATTAAAATTTTTAAAACTATCTAAAATAGCTTTCTTGGGTGGATCATTAGTGGACTATAAAGGACATAATCCTATGGAGGCAGCAAGGCTAGGTGTTAAAGTGCTACATGGAAAATACACATCAAATCACAAAGAAGCTTATGACTTGCTAAAAAAAATTAATGTATCAAAAAAAATTAATAATACTCGGGACGCGCTAACTTTTATAAAGACACCTAAAATCACAAAGGAAAAAACTCAAAAAACCAAAAAAAAATTAAACAATATTGGAAAAATAATATTATCAAGTAATTTTAAAGAAATTTGCAAATATATATAAGATGTTTTTAAATAAACCAAAATTTTGGAATAATTCAAATGTTTCTATTTGGTCAATTATTCTTTTTCCTTTTTCGATAGTATATTTATTAATTTCTAAATTAAATAAAATTAAAACTTCAAAAAAATTTAGAATACCAATTGTGTGTGTGGGTAATATATATTTAGGTGGGACTGGAAAAACTCCCTTAGCTTTAGAAATTTATAATATTTATAAATCTCTTGGTAAAAATCCTGGATTTGTTAAAAAATATTATGACTATCTAGAAGATGAAATCGAAATGCTTAAAAAAAAAGGAGAAGTATATTTTTCAAAGAACAGAATTGAAGCAATAGACAATCTAATCAACAGTAATAAAGATATAGCAATTCTTGATGATGGATTTCAAGATTTTACAATAAAAAAAAGTTTTTCAATTATTTGCTTTAATGAAAAGCAGTGGCTAGGAAATCGAATGCTGATACCAGCTGGTCCTTTAAGAGAAAAATTATCAAGTATAAAAAGAGCAGATTGTATTTTTATTAATGGGGGGAAAAACAAAAAAATTGAAGAAGAAATATATTATTACAATAAAGAAATAGAAATATATTATTCAAAGTATAAACCTTTAAATATTGAAGAATTTAAAAATAAAAAAATAATTGCTTTTGCAGGAATTGGTAATCCATCAAATTTTTTTAATTTATTGGAGGAAAATAATTTAAATTTATTAAATAAATTTAAATTTCCAGATCATTACAATTATAAAATTAAAGATTTGGACAAATTAGTATTGGATGCAGAAGAATCAGATTCAATATTACTAAC
>CACCYQ010000037.1 GCA_902550285.1 uncultured Pelagibacteraceae bacterium
GAATTAATGATTGTAGATAATCTTGATCTTGCAACTCTTTCATTGCCAACTGAAATATAAAATTTAAGTGGATCAACAATTTGAAATCTTGCAAATGCATCTACGATTAGTCTTTTTTGATCCGATGCAATGACTTCTTCAGGTGGAGCATCTAAATTTAATATTCTCTTATCTAAAAATACTACGTTTTGAATAAATGGAATTTTAAAATTTAAACCAGGTTTTAAAATAATTCTTTTTGGATCACCGAACTGTAATACAATTGCTTGGTTAATCTCTTTAACTATAAATATGGAGAAAAAAGCAGTAACTGCTAAAACTATTATTAAAGGTAATATAATTTTTTGTGTTTTCATTAATTACTTCCTGTTCCTAATTCTTTTAACGGTAAGTATGGCACAACACCTGAGCCAGAATTTTTATCAATTATAATTTTATTTATATCGGCTAAAACTTTTTCCATTGTTTCTAAATACATTCTTTCTTGGGTAACTTGTTTTGCTTTTGCATACTCTGTATATATTGCAACAAATCTACTTGCTTCACCTTCTGCTTTTGCAACTACTTCTTTTTTGTATGCTTCTGCAGCTTGTAAAATTTTTGCGGCCTCTCCTCGTGCTCTTGGTATAACATCGTTAGCATATGCTTCTGCTTCATTTTTAGATCTTTCCATGTCCGCTCTTGCAGCTTGCACATCTCTAAATGCATCAATTACTTGATCTGGTGGATCTGCTTTTTGTGTTTGAACTTGCGTAATTTGTATTCCAGAATTGTATTCATCTAATATGTTTTGAATAATTTCTTGAGTATCAATTTCTATTTTTGATCTACCTTCAGTTAAAATTGGTTGAATTTCGCTTCTTGCTATAACTTCTCTCATTGCAGTTTCAGCTGCTGCTTTAACGGTTCCTTCTGGATCTTGAATTTTAAATAAAAAATTTCCTGCATCTTTTATTACCCAAAAAACAGAAAAATCGATGTTTACAATATTTTCATCTCCTGTAAGCATCAAGCTTTCTTCTGGAACGTCTGCAACTCCGCCTGAAGTAAATCCGCTATCTCTCTCAGATCTAAAACCAATATCCATTCTATTTACTTTTGTAACTTTTGGAGTCAGAACAGATTCTACAGGAAAAGGTAAATGGTAATTTAGTCCTGGTTGAGTAGTGTTAACAAATTTTCCAAATCTTAGAACAACACCCTGTTCATCTGGAAGAACTCTATATAGACCGCTTAGTGCCCATACTATTAGTAAAATTACTAAACCAAAAATTATTGGTTTGCCCCCTTTTGAACCACCAGGGAAAAATCTATTGATTTTTTTTTGTAAATTTTTAATAATTTCTTCAATATCCGGAGGCATTGGTCCTCTTCTAAATCCACCATTGCCGTTACCACCTCCTCCTGGAGGTGTGCCCCATGGACTTTGATTTTTGAATATAATCATATGACACTCTATATAGTGTCTTTATATCTAAAAACAAGGTAAGTTGAATATAATGAAACAAGAAACTCCTAAAAAAACCTTTAAAAAAAACCCTATTCCAGGAACAAAATTCACAATTGCTATTTCAAGTGCAAAAGGTGGTGTAGGAAAATCTACTTTTGCAACAAATATAGCTTTAGCATTAAAAAAAATTGGGTGCAGTGTTGGTCTTCTTGACGCAGATATTTATGGACCTTCTTTGCCCAAATTATTTTCAATAAACAAAAAACCTGAGAGTGATGGCAAATCTTTAAAACCAATAAACAAGTATGACATACAGTGTATGTCTATTGGTTTTTTAACAGAAGAACAGACTCCAATGATATGGCGTGGGCCAATGGTAACAAGTGCTATTAAAACATTTGCTCAAAAAGTTTCTTGGAACAACTTAGATTTTATAATTGTAGATATGCCCCCTGGAACGGGAGATACACAATTAACTTTTTCACAAGAAATTAATATGGATGGTGTAATTATTGTATCTACTCCTCAAGAGCTAGCATTACAAGATGTAAAAAGAGGAATAAAAATGTTTGATAAACTTGGGGTAAAAATAATTGGTTTAATTGACAACATGAGTCATTTTATCGGAGATGATGGAAAAAAATATTTCATTTTTGGAGAAGGTGGAGTTAAAAGAACTGCAGAAGAATTTAGTAAAGAATTATTTGGTGAAATTCCAATTAACCCTGAAGTTGGTAAGCAAGGTGATCTTGGTATGCCTATAGTTGAAAGTAATCCTGATCACGAAATTTCAAAAATATATTTAAATTTAGCTAAAAAAATTAAATCACTTTATCTTTAAGTTCAAAAGCAATCATTAATTCATTCCATTCTCTTTTTGAGAGGCCAGTTTCTTCCATAGAAACTTTTTCACCTTTAATCAGCTTTTGAATTATAGATTTTCCTTTTGCTGAAACTTCTGTCCCACCCACTCTGTAGTCCATAAACGCTTCATAAGTTATCGGTACCCATTTTTTTAGAGTATCCAACATAACCTCTGCATATGCTCTGATCTCATATTGAGCATGATGGTCTGCTCTAAGTCTTAAAAAATTCATTAAATTTAACAAATCCGTTTTCCAATACCATTGAGTATATGTATTTAGAGTTAAGTTCATTCTTGCCAACTCTCTTGCTAATCCTATTTTATTTTCATTTATAGTGGTTCCATCAAATCGTTGATTTAACATTTCCTCATAATTTTTGTATGTTCTTTCTGCATCCTCTTTTAACAAATTTAATACCTTCTCAGCCTGATCACCCTTAATTACACCGCCTCTTCCTTGTCTGTTAATCGTTGATTGTGCTGCTAAATTTTTTTGGTCTGGTAAATAAAATTCTTTATCAAGAATAGAATATCTTGCTGAATATTCATTAACATTTGCAGTTCTATGTCTTATCCATTGCCTTGCAATAAATATTGGAAGTTTGACATGATACTTTATCTCACACATTTCGAAAGGAGTGCTGTGCCAATGTCTCATTAAATACTTTATCAATCCAGAATCTGTGTTGACTTTCTTTGTTCCTTTTCCATATGACACTCTGGCAGCTTGAACTATTGAAGTGTCATTGCCCATGTAATCTACAACTCTAATAAATCCATGATCTAAAATTGGAAGGGCTTCATATAATATTTTTTCCAATTCTGAAGACACAACTCTTTTTGTTATATTGTCTTGAGATTGTTGATCTTTAATCTCCTTTATTTGGTCTTTAGTTAGTTTCATGATTATTGTGTGAATCGCAAGTACAAGTTATATTATTTTTTTAGCTTTATATATAATTTTCTTACTAAATTTTTTATTGAGAATTCCCTAGAATTTAATTTAATTGGCTGATTTAATTGATCATCGCTTATCTTTAAAATTTTTGTAGCACCAGTATCACAAAAATTAAAACTAATATTAAATTTTGTTTTATTGTTAACATAAATTTCTAAAAGCCGATTAAATGTTTCTCTATTTTTGACCTCCTTAAAAAAATGATCATTCTTAGCTCTTTTCACATAAGGAAGCTAGCAAGTATCATCAATTATAAACAACCTACCCACCTTTAGCTTGTCATAATACATGTAGAAAATTTCATTAATATGGTCTGCTTTATGCATGGTATCAAGAAAAATAATATCAAATTTACTTGGTATTTCTTTATCTCTTTCTCTTCTATTCTTTCTTTAAAATCTTCAAAACTTTTAATCATTTAAATTTTATATATTATATTTAGCAGTAAAATTAATATTAGTTTATTAATTAAGAATATAAAATATATTATTAATAAAATTACTAAATTATTTATAATTATGAATAAAATAACTTTCATTATACCGTGCTATAACTGCGAAAGCTATATTATCGATAGTTACGATAAACTAAGAAATGAAATTATAAAACTTAACATAAAATATGAAATTATATTTGTAGATGATGGTAGCCAAGACAAAACTTTTAATATTTTAAATAATTTGAAGAAAAAAAACAGACTTGTTAAAATTTTAAGAAACAAAAAAAATTCTGGCAAATCATTTTCGGTTATTAAAGGAATAAATAAAAGCACAAATAGTAAAATTGTGTTGATGGATTGTGATCTTCCTTATCTAAGTTCTTTGAAAAAAATAATATTTTATTTAAAAAAAAATATCGATTTAATTATTGTAAATAGAAAATTAAAAGACAGCAAAATGATTAACAAAAA
>CACCYQ010000038.1 GCA_902550285.1 uncultured Pelagibacteraceae bacterium
GTCTGGGGGAATTCCAATTATAACGGGATTTCAGGGGATTAATAATTTAAATAGACTATCTACATTAGGCAGAGGAGGCTCTGATGCTTCAGCAATTATGTGCGCAAATTTTTTTAATGCTAAAAAATGTGTTATCTATACAGATGTTGAGGGAGTTTATACTACAGATCCAAAAAATCTAAAAAAAGCAAAAAAAATTAAAGTTATTTCTTATGAAGAAATGTTAGAAATGTCATCATTAGGTGCAAAAGTGATGCAACCTAATTCTATACAGGATGCAAGACTAAACAGAATTAACATAGATGTTAGGTCATCATTTATTGGTAAAAAAGGAACTTTAATTACTAAAAAAAAAAATGTAATTAGAAATAGAATAATTACCGGTATAACTTCAACAAAGAATGATGCAAAACTGACTCTTTTAGGAGTCAAGGATAGACCTGGTGTTGCAGCTTCAATATTTAAACCACTCTATAAGAACTCAATAAATGTTGATATGGTAGTTCAAAATATTTCTGCAAATGGGCGAGAGACAGATTTAACATTTACAATAAAATCAGAAAATTTAATTAAAACTAAAAAATTGATTAAACAAAATATGAAAATTAGATTTAAAAAACTAATAATTGACAAAAAAGTATCAAAAGTTTCAATTATTGGGGTTGGAATGATAACGACACCTGGAGTAACCTACAGAATGTTTCAAACTTTAGCTAATAATGGAATAAATATTTTGGTAATATCAACATCTGAAATAAAAATTTCTGTTTTGATAAATAATAAAAATGTAAAAAAAGCTATTACAGCACTTCATGAAGAATTTAAATTAAGTAATTAAAGAAATGAGCATAAGACCATTCAGGGATATACAAAGAAAAAAAACAAAAGTAGTAACTGTAGGAAATGTTAAAATTGGAGGTGATAACCCTATTTCAGTTCAGTCGATGACAAATACATCTACTAAAAATGTAAAAGACACATTAAATCAGATTAACAAAATAGCTAGCGAAGGAGCTGATCTTGTTAGGGTGTCATGCCCTGACGAAGATTCTACAAAAGCATTAAAAGAAATATCAAAACATTCGACTATACCAATAATCGCTGATATCCATTTTCATTATAAAAGAGCCCTTGAATCAGCAGACAATGGTGCAAAATGTTTAAGAATAAATCCTGGAAATATTGGCGATAAAAAAAAAATCAAGGAGATAATTTTTGCAGCAAAAAATAATGGATGTGCGATAAGAATTGGAGTGAACTCAGGTTCGCTTGAAAAAGATATTTTAGAAAAATACAAAGAACCATGTCCCGAGGCATTAGTTGAAAGTGCTTTAAGAAATATTAAAATCATCGAAGATGAAGATTTTTTTAATTTTAAAGTAAGTGTGAAATCATCTGACGTTTTCTTATCAATTGGAGCTTATAGAGAACTTTCTAGTAAAACAAATTATCCATTACATTTAGGAATAACAGAGGCAGGATCTTATTTGCCAGGAAGCATCAAATCTTCAATTGGTTTAGGAAATCTATTGCTCGATGGAATAGGAGATACAATTAGAGTTTCACTTTCTGACGATCCTGTAGAGGAGGTAAAAGTAGGAAATGAAATACTCAAAAGTTTAAGTCTTAGAAACAGAGGTGTAAAAATTATATCTTGCCCTTCATGTGCTAGACAGGCATTTAATGTTATTGATACTGTAAAAAAATTAGAGAGTAAACTTTCACATATCAAAACTCCTATTACATTATCCGTAATAGGTTGTGTAGTAAATGGGCCAGGAGAAGCAGCTCTGACTGATATTGGTATTACAGGGGGAGGAAAAGGAAGCAATATGCTTTATTTAAATGGTGTTCAGACCGAAAAGCTTTCAAATGAAAATATTATTTCCAAGATAGTTGAACTTGTGGAAATAAAGGCGCAAGAATTAGAAAAAAAGAAATAATGATTCCTGTTAGCAAAGTCAAAGACTTAATACAAAGACACTCACTACTTGAAAAGGAGCTTTCATCAGGAGACATAGACAAAAAAAAATTTGCGGAAAAATCTAAAGAATATTCTGATCTTAATGAAATAATAAATGAGGCAACAGAATATGTTTCTTTTGAAAGTGAAAAAAAAGAGTTAGAAAAAATTATTAATGACAAAATAAATGACAATGAAATGAAAGAACTTGCAAATTCTGAATTAATTGAACTTAATAAAAAAAATCAATTAAATGAAACTAAGATTAAAATTTTTTTACTACCAAAAGATGAAGCTGATTCTAAAAATGCGATAATAGAGATTAGAGCAGGAACAGGAGGTCTAGAAGCTAGTCTTTTTGCGTCTGATTTATTTAGAATGTATGAAAAAGTTAGCAACAAAAAAAAATGGGATTTAGAAATAATTAGTTTGTCTAAAAGTGAAGCAGGAGGTCTTAAAGAAGTAATTTCAATAATTAAAGGTAAAAATATATATTCTACATTGAAGTATGAAAGTGGTGTGCACAGAGTTCAAAGGGTTCCTGATACCGAGACTCAGGGTAGAGTACATACATCAGCTGCAACTGTAGCTGTGCTTCCAGAAGCAGAGGAAGTTGATGTTAAGATTGAAGAAAAAGATCTTAGGATAGATGTTTTTAGAAGTAGCGGACCAGGAGGACAAAGCGTAAATACTACAGACTCAGCTGTAAGAATAACTCATATACCAACAGGAATTGTTGTAAGCCAACAAGATGAAAAATCTCAAATTAGAAATAAAGAAAAAGGATTAAAAATATTACGTGCAAGAATTTATGAATTAGAAAGAAAAAAAATTGCGGACGCAAGATCCAAGGATAGAAAAAGTAAAATAGGAACAGGAGATAGATCAGAAAGAATAAGAACATATAATTTTCCACAAGGCAGAATTACAGATCATCGAATTAATTTAACTTTACATAAACTCCAAGATTTTATGGACGGAGAAATATTTGATGAGATGATAGAAAATTTGAGTCTTAAGGCCCAGGAAGAGGAATTAAAAAATTTAAACTAATTTATGAATTATATTGAAATACTCAACTTATCTCAAAATGAACTTAAGAAATTTAAAATTCCATCTCCTTCTTTGGACTGCGAAATATTACTTTCAAAAGTGTTAAATGTAAAAAGAGAGTATTTGTTAACTAATTTAGATAAAAAAATAACCGAAAAAGAAAAAAATTTTTTTATTAAATATGTGAATAGAAGAAAAAAAAAAGAACCTATTGCATATATAGTTGGCCATAAGGAGTTTTGGAAATATAATTTTAAAGTTAATAAAAATGTACTAATTCCAAGACCAGATACAGAGATACTGGTTGAAGAAACAATAGCAAACATTCCAATAAATTCCTCTTTTAGAATTTTGGATGTTGGAACAGGATCTGGATGTGTTTTATTATCTGTTCTTAAAGAGAGAAAAAAATGCTACGGAATTGGCACAGATATCTCAAATCATGCAATAAAAGTTGCCAAATCTAATGCAAAAATACAACATCTGGAAAATAGATGTAAATTTTATCAAGCCGATATTGACAATATATACTCATATAAATATGATTTAATTACTTCTAATCCTCCATATATAACAAAAAATAAAATAAGAAATTTAGAAGAGGATGTGAAATGTTTTGAGCCAAGGCTAGCTTTAGATGGTGGCTATGACGGGATTTCAGTTATAAAATTATTAATAAACAAAAGTTCCGTTTTGCTTAAAAAAAATGGAAAAATGATTGTAGAAATAGAAAATAAGTTGCTATTTAAAATAAAAAAACTATTAATTAAAAAAAACTTTTATCTTGAAAAAATTACTAAAGATCTGTCAAATAAAAATAGATGTATTACATGTATCAA
>CACCYQ010000039.1 GCA_902550285.1 uncultured Pelagibacteraceae bacterium
CATAAAAAAAATGGCTAATTTTAAGGTTTTTTTTACCTTTTTTTACAGTTAACTGCTTGATTTAATATTAATTTGTACTATAAGCGACCCCTTGCGCTTAAAAAAAAGCGCTAATTATCAGACGTTTTAATCTGATTAGCTATTTTAGTTGTTAATATTTTTTTGAAGAGAAGTGTGGACGGTTAAGGTTACCAAAATTTGTCGTACACACTTCAATCATACATAAATTTTATTCTTAGAATTTATGTAGAAGCTAGTGTGCGCCGTTTTTAAACTTGAGAGTTTGATCATGGCTCAGAACGTACGCTGGCGGCACGCCTTATACATGCAAGTCGAACGGAGTAGCAATACTTAGTGGCAGACGGGTGAGTAACATGTGGGAATCTTCCCTTTGGTGAGGAATAACACGAGGAAACTTGTGCTAATACCTCATAAGTCTTTACAGAGAAAGCTTTATGCGCCAATGGATGAGCCCGCACTTGATTAGTTTGTTGGTGGGGTAATGGCCTACCAAGACTGTGATCAATAGCTGATCTGAGAGGATGATCAGCCACATTGGGACTGAGACACGGCCCAAACTCCTACGGGAGGCAGCAGTAAGGAATCTTGCACAATGGAGGAAACTCTGATGCAGCGATGCCGCGTGAGTGAAGAAGGCCTTTGGGTTGTAAAGCTCTTTCGTCGGGGAAGAAAATGACTGTACCCGAATAAGAAGGTCCGGCTAACTTCGTGCCAGCAGCCGCGGTAATACGAAGGGACCTAGCGTAGTTCGGAATTACTGGGCTTAAAGAGTTCGTAGGTTGTTAAAAAAGTTGGTGGTGAAATCCCAGAGCTTAACTCTGGAACTGCCATCAAAACTTTTTAGCTAGAGTTTGATAGAGGAAAGCAGAATTTCTAGTGTAGAGGTGAAATTCGTAGATATTAGAAAGAATACCAATTGCGAAGGCAGCTTTCTGGATCATTACTGACACTGAGGAACGAAAGCATGGGTAGCGAAGAGGATTAGATACCCTCGTAGTCCATGCCGTAAACGATGTGTGTTAGACGTTGGAAAATTATTTTTCAGTGTCGCAGCGAAAGCATTAAACACACCGCCTGGGGAGTACGACCGCAAGGTTAAAACTCAAATGAATTGACGGGGACCCGCACAAGTAGTGGAGCATGTGGTTTAATTCGAAGATACGCGCAGAACCTTACCAACACTTGACATGTTTGTCGCGACTTTAAGAAATTAAAGTCTTCGGTTCGGCCGGACAAAACACAGGTGCTGCATGGCTGTCGTCAGCTCGTGTCGTGAGATGTTGGGTTAAGTCCCGCAACGAGCGCAACCCTCACTTTTAGTTACCATCATTTAGTTGGGTACTCTGAAAGAACTGCCAGTGATAAGCTGGAGGAAGGCGGGGATGACGTCAAGTCCTCATGGCCCTTACGTGTTGGGCTACACACGTGCTACAATGGCATTTACAATAGGAAGCAAAATGGCGACATTGAGCAAATCCTAAAAAAATGCCTCAGTTCGGATTGTACTCTGCAACTCGAGTACATGAAGCTGGAATTACTAGTAATCGCGGATCAGCGCGCCGCGGTGAATACGTTCCCGGGTCTTGTACACACCGCCCGTCACACCATGGGAGTTGGTTCTACCTTAAGGCAAAGCTTAAAACCTTTGACCACGGTATAGTCAGCGACTGGGGTGAAGTCGTAACAAGGTAGCCGTAGGGGAACCTGCGGCTGGATTACCTCCTTTCTAAGGATGATTAAAAATTAATTTTTAATCTAAATAATTTACAGGATAATGTTGACCGTCCTCATTTCTCTTCATTAAAATTTAGTGCTTTTCTTTTTCGGCATAAGGGCCGGTAGCTCAGTTGGTTAGAGCACACCCTTGATAAGGGTGGGGTCGAAAGTTCGAGTCTTTCTCGGCCCACCAATTATGATAATAGGGGGATTAGCTCAGCTGGGAGAGCGCCTGATTTGCATTCAGGAGGTCAGCGGTTCGATCCCGCTATCCTCCACCATAAAGCACTTAGTTATTTTATTAGTAAATATATTAATATTATCAATATCTATATCCGATTGTTCGAATAGATGAACAATCAAGAATGTTCGAATAGATGAACATTCCAACAAAATTTGATTCAACACAGAATTTTTTTCTGTGCATAAATCAAGCGTTTAAGGGCGTGTGGCGGATGCCTTGGCACTGAAAGACGATGAAGGACGTGGTATACTGCGATAAGTTTCGGGGAACTGTATGCAAGTTTTGATCCGAAAATGTCCGAATGGGGAAACCCAACACTTTATGTGTTACTTTAAACTGAATTAATAGGTTTAAAGAGATAACCTGGAGAACTGAAACATCTAAGTAACCAGAGGAAAAGAAATCAATTGAAATTCCGTTAGTAGTGGCGAGCGAAAGCGGATTAGGCCAGTAGATATGTTAAAAAAATCAGAATAGTTTGGAAATGCTAACCACAGAGGGTGATAGTCCCGTATGAGTAATGTTTAACATATTTCTTGAGTAAAGCGGGACACGTGAAATCTTGCTCGAATATAGGGGGACCACCCTCTAAGCCTAAATACTTTATCAGTGACCGATAGTGAACTAGTACCGTGAGGGAAAGGTGAAAAGAACCCCTATTAGGGGAGTGAAATAGAACCTGAAACCGCATGCCTACAATCAGTCGAAGCTCTTTTTAGAGTGACGGCGTACCTTTTGTATAATGGGTCAGTGACTTAATTTATTAAGCAAGCTTAAGCCAATAGGTGTAGGCGCAGCGAAAGCAAGTCTTAATAGGGCGATTAGTTTAATGAATTAGACCCGAAAACGAATGAGCTTACCATGAGCAGGTTGAACGCAAGGTAACACTTGCCGGAGGACCGAACCAGTTGACGTTGAAAAGTCTTTGGATGACTTGTGGTAAGGGGTGAAAGGCCAACCAAATTCGTAGATAGCTGGTTTTCCGCGAAAACTATTTAGGTAGTGCGATGAATAAATATGCATTTAGAGGTAGAGCACTAAATGGGCTAGGGGGAAGAGATTCTTACCAAACCTAATAAAACTCCGAATGCTAAATGTAGTTCTTCATCAGACAGACTGTGGGTGCTAAGGTCCATGGTCGAGAGGGAAAAAGCCCAGACCACCAGATAAGGTCCCGAAATTGTGATTAAGTGTGAAAGGATGTGGAAATTCCTTAACAGCCAGGAGGTTGGCTTAGAAGCAGCCATCCTTTAAAGATAGCGTAACAGCTCACTGGTCTAATAGAGTTTCTGCGCCGAAGATGTAACGGGGCTAAAATCACATACCGAATCTGTGGGTTTATAAAATTTTCGAATTTTATAAGCGGTAGCGGAACGTTCTGTAAGCCTGTAAAGGAGTACCCGTGAGGGACTCTGGAGGTATCAGAAGTGCGAATGCTGACATGAGTAACGATAAACGAAGTGAAAAACTTCGTCGCCGAAAATCCAAGGGTTTCTGCGCAAGGTTAATCCGCGCAGAGTTAGTCGGCCCCTAAGGCGAGGGCGAAAGCCGTAGTCGATGGAAATAAGGTTAATATTCCTTAACCAGATGGTAGTGACGGATTTTGTAAGTTGTGAGTTCTTAATGGATTGAACTTGCTGCGAAAAAGTCCCAGGAAATAGCTCCATCATAAGACCGTACCCTAAACCGACACAGGTGGATTAATAGAGTATATTTAGGCGCTTGAGAGAATGATGTTGAAGGAACTCGGCAAAATGCTTCTGTAACTTCGGAATAAAGAAGACC
>CACCYQ010000040.1 GCA_902550285.1 uncultured Pelagibacteraceae bacterium
TGTAGATTCTAGTACTTTGCTAAAAGATATGAAAACTAACATGAGAGAAGATATAAAGGATATAAAATGGGTATTTGATCCAAAAATTTATGATAATAAACATGTTACTTACTCTTACGAAATTTTGTGGAAGGATGGACACAAAAGTTTAGAAACTAAAAGCCTAGCGCTTGGTAGAAAAGGATATTTGGATATAGCTTTTGTGACAAAAGTTAATGAAGATACAAACTTTCAAGATTATGCTGATGCAGCTGTTGAGTTTGCAAATACTGTTAAATTTAATGAAGGATATAAACATTCAGATTATAAATCAGGTGATAAAGTTGCAGCAGTTGGAATAGGAGGGCTAGTTGCTGGTACACTGGGAGTTAAAGCTTTAGCTAAAGCAGGAGCATTTGCTAAATTACTTCCTCTGTTGTTAAAATTTGGTTGGATACTTTTAATTCCATTAGCTTTTGTTGGAAAATTATTTGGTGGAAAGAGTCAGCCAAGAAGTTCTCCTGATGAAACATTTGAGACAAAACCTAAAAGAACAAGAAAAAAAAAGTAATTATCGATTAATATAAATATAAATTTTAATATGCTTATTTCAAATTTTTGGCATGTATTTGCAGCAGTATTACCAGCTTTAGTAATATTGTTTTATGTTTACAAACAAGACCAATTTCCAGAACCAAAAAATATAGTTTTTAAAACATTTATTTTTGGTTGTTCTATTGTAATTTTTTTAGATTTAATTCTTACTGATGTAGATAACTTTGCAAAAAATTATTTTTCAGGAGAAACATTTAATTTTTTTGATAGTTTTATAAGAGCTGCTTTTTTAGAAGAAATTTCTAAAATGGTAATTATTATTTTCTTTTGTACAAGAAAAGATGAGTTTGATGAACCAATGGACGGACTAGTATATGGTGTTGCCGCATCTCTTGGTTTTGCAGCTTATGAAAATATAAATTATGTTTTGTATGCTTTAAAAGAACCATCTTTTGAATTGGCAACAATAAGAGCTTACACTGCGGTACCAGCGCATGCTCTATGTGGAATTATGATGGGTTTTCTTATAACTCAAAGTATTTTTGAAAAAAATCATAACTACTTAAATCTTGTTTTAGCTTTACTTATTCCTGTTGGAATACATGGTATTTACAACTTTAGTTTGACAAGTTCTTTAATAAGTCATGAAATCGCATATATTATTTTAGTAGTGTTTATAATTAGAGCTTGGTTTTTATTCAAAAATCTTAAGAAAAAACAAAATCAATCAATAATGTTTAATAAAAAATATTATACAATTTCTTTAAATCAATTCATTAATGCTTCAACAACCGTTCTTTTAATAATGTTAGGGTTGAATTATTTAATTAGTATAACTTTATAGTTTTCTTTTACAACTAAAAGAACTTTCTTCTTTTTTATTTAGAAGTTCATTAATAATTTGTTCTGGATCTTTTTTTTCACTAATGTTTTTTTCAAAAAAAAATTTTGCATCATTATTAATAATAAAATACTTTGTCGGATATTTTTTTATTCCTGTAGGTTTGTTTGAAAAATATAAATATTCATCTAAATCTTTTAAAACTAATAGTTCTTGCCTTTCCATTGGTCGAATATAATAACGTTTTGGGTTTTTATTTGTAAAATTTCCACTTAATAAAAACCAATTTCTGCCCTTTTTGTCAAACAGAGCTGTAAAATAAAAATCTTCCAAATTTGACTCACACATTATAAGAATTCTTTTTTCTATAGTTGGATTATTGAAATAATTTGAAGATTTAAAAACTCTACCCTGCCATTCAGTTTGAATAAAAGGAACTATTATTGCAGTTTGAGCAATATCACTAGCTACGTCAATAGCATCTATAACATCAAGTAGTTGATCCGCATCCCTTTGTCTTCTACTTTGTTTTATATTATGAGCTTCGAGCAGCTCATCCTGGCTTAAGTTGTCTATTTGATGCAATGTTCCTTCTTCAAACTTGATACTACTTGAATTATCCACATTTAAGACGGTCTCGTCAATTTTACTGCTACTTTTAATATTTCCACCTTTTAGATCTTCAATTTTTTTTCCTATATCAGGCACTTCATCCGCTCCTTTTTTAAAAATTTTTCCTACACCTTTAAATGCTTTTATTATACTTCCTGGAGAAATAGCTTGTGCTTCATGCGAAATAAAAACTAAAAATATAATTAATAAAATCTTGAAAATTTTTCTCATTTGAATAAAGCTATCAATAAACTAGTCCCATAACTAGACCAGATTGATATAAATCAAATGGTCAATTCTAGAGCTTTTTGATAGCATTTTATTATGAAAAAACTTTTAGGGATCGTGGTTCTGGGTTTTAATGTGACAAGAAATCTAAAAAAATCTGATCGCAATCTGATCGCACTCCAATATAATTTTTAGTACCTGAACGTTAAATAAGCGTTGGAATCACACCGCCAGGTTCACGGCGCACGCTTGGAAAGTGTGTGTACCCTCACAGGTACCGTGGGTTCGAATCCCACTCTCTCCGCCAATGATTTATATTAAAAAAAAAACAAATAAATGATATATTATTAACGAATCAATAAAAGAAAGGAGTTAAAATGGAAGTTGTAATTGTTATAGCAGTTGCGCTGTGGGCTTGGAATCAATTCATGTAATTAGACGCTAAATAAATTTAGTAATTTAATTATTGGTATTTATGTATGTAGAGTTATAATTTTTTATCCAATATTTAGCGATATCTACTCTTTTACAGATCCATACATCATCAAATTTTAAAATATAATTAATAAATTTAATTAGAGATTGCATTCTCCCTGGTCTACCAATAAGTCTACAGTGAAGTCCAATACTCATCATTTTTGGGGTAGTTTTTCCTTCATTATATAAAGTATCAAAACTATCTTTTAAATAAGTAAAGAATTGATCACCACTATTAAAACCTTGGTTTGTTGCAAAACGCATATCATTATTATCCAAAGTGTATGGAATGATTAATTGTTTTTTACTTCCTTTTTTTATCCAATATGGAAGATCATCACTATAGGAATCGCTACAGTAAAGAAATCCTCCTTCTTCGATTACAAGATCTAAAGTATTGGGGCTACATCTTCCTGTGTACCAACCCAAAGGTCTTTCACCAAATATTTTTTTTATAGATTTTATTGCTAGTGCCATATGGCTTTTTTCTTTAGATTTTGAAAAATTTTGATAATCAATCCATCTCCACCCATGTGAAGCAATTTCATAATTTGCTTTTTTAATAGCGTTACAAACATCATTATTTTTTTCTAATGCCATGCCTACTCCAAAAATTGTCAATGGGATTTTTTTTTCTTGAAATAATTC
>CACCYQ010000041.1 GCA_902550285.1 uncultured Pelagibacteraceae bacterium
AATCTGTATGGAACTTCTAGCATTTGGAAAAACTGGTTGGGGTGACGAATTATTTATTGCTACTCTAATGACTATAGCTGTTTCAATAACAGCTATGTTTATAGGTTTTCTTTTTGCTTTAATATTTACCCCACTCAAGTTATCAAAAAATAAGTTATTAAATATTATTGGAAATTCTTACACTACAGTAATTAGAGGAGTTCCTGAACTATTAGTAATTTACTTATTTTTTTTTGGAGGAAGTGGCGCAGTTATGTATGTAGCGTCAATTTTTGGGTATAATGATTATATTGAAATTAATGCATTTATAACTGGTTCTTGTGCTATTGGAATTATTTCAGGTGCATATTCTACTGAAGTTTTTAGAGGAGCCATTCAATCAATAGACAATGGACAATTTGAAGCTTCTAAAGTTTTAGGAATAAAAAAAAATATACAATTTTACAAAGTTGTTTTGCCACAAATGTTGAGATTGGCAATTCCAAATTTGAGTAATGTTTGGCAAATAACTTTAAAAGATACATCTCTTATTTCTGTTACTGGATTAGTGGAAATAATGAGACAATCTTATATAGCAGCTGGATCAACACGAGATCCTTTATTTTTTTACTCATTTGCAGCAGTTTTATATCTATTGCTAACATATTTTAGCATGAAGTTAATAAACAGATTAGAAGTCAAATACAGTAGGGGATATTGATGGATTTTGAATTAATGATTAACAGTTTTCCAAAATTGCTTAATGCTACTTTTATTACACTAAAATTATTATCAACATCACTATTTTTTGGATTATTTATTGGACTTTTATTTGCAGTTTTAAGACTGAATAAAAACCCAATAATAAATAAATTTGCTTATGGTTATTCTTATGTATTTAGAGGAACTCCACTTTTGGTACAAATATTTATTATTTATTTTGGATTAGGACAGATAGAATATTTAAGATCAACAGTGCTTTGGGTTATATTGAAAGAACCCTACTGGTGTGCAATCATTGCTTTTGCATTGAACACAGGTGCCTATACGTCCGAAATTTTAAGATCGGCTTTTCAAACAATTAAACCTGGATTTATAGAAGCAGGAAAAAGTTTAGGTATATCAAATAAAGTTATATTTTATAAAATACAAATTCCAATTGCTATTAAACAATCATTACCTGCATACGGTAATGAAATTATATTAATGCTCAAAGGAACTTCCCTCGCAAGCACAGTTACTCTTATGGATTTAACTGGAGTTGCAAAATATATTATTTCAACAACATTCAAACCAATTGAAGTTTTTATTGTTGCTGGAGGTATTTATTTATTTATGACTTTTATAATCCACAATTTTATAAAATATTTAGAGAAAAAATTTAGCTATCAATAGCTAGTATATTCTTTTACTTCTTGAATTTTTGACCCTGTATAATTATTTAATTCTAGTTTAATTTTAGCTCTTTCATCATTTAAAAAATGAACATCTCTTGAAAGCTTTATGAATTTTTCACCAAAGTCAGATTTTTTTTCACACATTCTTTTATCATCCTCAATTACCCACAGTTTTTCATTTATTTTTTTTAGTGATTGAAAAAGTTCATTAACTTTTTCGTCCAATTTTACGTTTTTTTGTAATTGATTTTTAAGTATATTATATTCGCTGTTAATTAGTTTTAATTTATCATCATTCTTTATCTTGTTTTTTTTAATTTCTAATATTGAAATTTTATCTAAAAGTTCGCCAACTGATACCTCAACAAGAATTTTATTCATAAAAATTTATATTATGCTAAGTTGTTAAAATTATGTCTAATATACTGGTTATTAAACATGGCTCATTAGGAGATATAGCTCAAGCAAGTGGTGCAATTCAAGATATATTTGAGAATCATAAAGAAAACAAATTGTATTTATTAACAACTAAACCTTATTTAGAATTATTTAAAAAAAACCCTTTCATACATGAAGTTATTATTGATAAGAGACTTTCAAGATTTAACCTAATATATCTTTTTAATTTAATGAGAAAAATAAAGAATCTTAAATTTTCAAAAGTTTTTGATTTACAGAATTCATCTAGAACCAATTTCTACAAAAAAATATTGTTTCCAAATGCAAATTCAGATATCTGGTCTAGTTCAGAAACAACTCTACCTAAAGATACTAGCAAAACGGATTTTGATAAATATCCTGTTTTAGACAGATTTGATCATCAGCTAAAGACTTCAGGACTAAAGACCCAATATACCATGAAACCTGATTTTAATTGGTCTTGTAGCGATATAAAGAAAATTAAAGAAAAATATAATCTCGATAAATATATATTGCTGCTTCCTTTTTGTTCACCACACTTGTCACAAAAAAAATGGCCTTACTATAATGAGTTAATTGAATTAATTAAAAAAAAGTACCAAAATAAATTTAAGATAGCGGTAGCTCCTTCGTCCCAAGAAATAGAAGATGCAAAAAAAATAAATGCTATTTGTATTTTAGATGACAATATTGCTTTAAATATATTACAATTATCATCATTAATAAAAGAAAGCTCTTTTGTAGTAGCTAATGATACAGGACCAGCTCATATGGCGGCACATTTAAATGTTAAGGGATTGACTTTATTTGGATCACATACTACAGCAATAAAAGTAAGCATTGAAAGAGAAAAATTTAAAGCAATCCAGGTTGCAGATTTAAATAAATTAAGTGCTAAAAATGTTTTTGAAAAAACTGTGATTGAATTAAATGAAAAATAAAATCAAAACTGTTTTATTTATTTTATTATCAATTTTGGCTTTATGGTTTGTTAGATTTCAATATGCTGATTATAATTTAAAAAAAACAATATCGGCATGCATAGTTGCTCAAAAACAGACTTCTGAAAAATTTGATCCTAAAAAAGCAAAAGAATACTGTATTGCACAAATAAAGAAAAAGTGAAAAATTATTAAAGAATTTTACTAAAATTATCAAATAATAACTAAATCAAGTTTTTTTTTACCAAGTCTTTCATTTCCATTTTCAGTAACAATATAAGTTTCACCTAAATTCATAGCTAACTGATTTTCTGAGTCCATTAATATCATGTGCATAAAAAAAATATTTCCAACTTCTATAATGTAAGGATTGTTATGATATATCATTGGCCAATCCATCCAGTTAGGAGAAAAGGTAGCTCCTAATGAATAACCACATGCATTCATTC
>CACCYQ010000042.1 GCA_902550285.1 uncultured Pelagibacteraceae bacterium
GTCAAGTTAATTGGATGTGGAACAGCTTATCATTCATGTTTAATTGCCAAGTACTGGTTTGAACAATTAACACTTTTAGATGTAGAAATAGATATAGCCTCGGAGTTTAGATATAGAAAAAATAGATTTAAAACTGACTGCCTTTACATATTTGTCTCACAATCCGGAGAAACTGCAGACACATATGCGGCTTTAGATTTGTGTAATAAACACAAAATGAAAACATGCAGTATTGTGAACGTAGTTGAAAGTTCAATTGCTAGAGATTCTAAGTTTGTCCTCCCTATACATTGTGGCCCTGAAATAGGTGTTGCATCTACCAAAGCTTTTTTAGGCCAGATGTTGGTTCTTTATATTCTGTGTTTAAAAATTGCATATTTAAGAAATGATTTAAAAAAACAAAAATATAATATAAAAATAAATAGTTTACTTAATTTATCAAAGTTAGTTAGCAAATCATTATCAACAGAAAGTCAAATACAGTCAATTTGTAATTCTTTTACAAAAGCGAAAGGCGCAATGTTTTTAGGAAGAGGATTTTCTTTTCCGATTGCATTAGAAGGTGCACTTAAATTAAAAGAGTTAGCTTATATTCATGCAGAAGGCTATCCAGCCGGAGAAATGAAACATGGTCCACTTGCTTTAATTGAAGATGGTATGCCAGTTGTTGTTATAGCTCCTAGAGATGAATATTACAAAAAAACTGTATCAAACATGCAAGAAGTAATTGCAAGAGGAGCCAAGGTTCTTTTAATAACAAATAAAAGTGATGAAGAAATTTATTCTGAAAATATTTGGCAAAAAATTGAAATAGAAAATACAGAAGAAGATTTGTTTCCTTTTTTAACTACTATACCACTTCAAAAATTAGCTTATTATTCAGCTTTAAAAAAAGGCTATGATATAGATAAGCCAAGAAATTTAGCTAAATCAGTCACTGTTGAATAATCAATAAACTCTGTTAGAACACTCTTAGGTTGAATATGAAAAAATGGAAATTAAATAGTTGGAGAAACTATCCAGTAAAGCACATCCCTACTTATGAGGATGAAAAAGAACTTAATATGGTTCTTAATAAAATTAAAAACTTTCCCCCTTTAGTTTTTGCTGGAGAGACTAGACATTTAAAACAACAACTTGCGGATGTTGTTGATGGCAAAGCTTTTTTGTTACAAGGAGGAGACTGTGCAGAAAGTTTTGCAGAATTTAATCCAGATAACATTAGAGACTATTTTAAAGTTATGTTGCAAATGTCATTGGTTTTAACATATTCGGCATCTTTACCAGTAGTAAAATTAGGAAGAATTGCAGGACAGTTTTCAAAACCACGAAGTGCACCAACAGAGAAACAAGGAGACAAAGAACTCCCAAGTTATCTTGGTGACAATATAAATGGAATAGAATTTAATGAAAAAGCAAGAAGACCTGATCCAAAGAGATTATTTAAAGCTTACTCACAAGCAGCTTCAACTTTAAACTTACTAAGAGCTTTTTGTCATGGTGGATTTGCAGATTTAAAAATGGTTCATCTTTGGAATTTGGGTTATATTAAAAAAAGTCCTCAAGCAAAAAAATTTAAAGAATTAGAAGATAAAATAGCTGATGCCTTGGCATTTATGGATGCTTGCGGAATAAATTCAGATTTTAATAGAAGACTTAAAACAGTAAATTTTTGGACTTCTCATGAGGCACTTTTATTACCTTTTGAAGAAACTATGACAAGAGTAGACTCTACCACTGGTGAATACCATGATACTTCAGCTCACTTTGTTTGGATAGGTGATAGAACAAGACAGTTAAACGGTGGCCATGTAGAATTTTGCAGAGGTATAGAGAATCCAATAGGAATTAAATGTGGACCCACTTCAAAGCCAGAGGAAATTTTGAAGATTTGTAATGTATTAAATCCAACTAATGAAAAAGGTAAAATCACTTTAATTTCAAGATTTGGACATGACAATGTTGAAAAATTTTTACCAAAATTAATTAGAGCTATAAGAAAAGAGGGTTTAAATGTAATTTGGTCTTGTGATCCAATGCATGGAAACACTATTAAATCTACAACTGGTTTTAAAACAAGACCTTTTAATAATGTTTTAAAAGAAGTTAAAAATGTTTTTGGCGTTCATCAAAGCGAAGGATCTTATGCAGGTGGCCTACACATTGAAATGACTGGACAAAATGTAACAGAATGTACTGGAGGAACTCAAAAAATTTCTGATCAAGATTTGTCTAGTAGATATCGTACTCACTGTGATCCGAGATTAAATGCAAATCAAGCCTTAGAACTTGCATTTTTAATTTCTGATGAAATAAAGAAAAATTCTATTTACGCAAAAAGCGGCATTAGAGCTGTATCTTAAGCTTTATAAAAAAATCCTATAAAGTATATTTGAATTATGGAAGCTAGTAAAAAAATTGTATTTATCAAAGATTGGATATTGAATTATGTAAATTCAATGCCAAAAAAAGCCGAGTCACTAGTAATCGGAATATCTGGAGGAATTGACTCTTCTGTGACTAGTACTCTTTGTGCAATGACAGGTTTAAAAACCATAGTCTTAACAATGCCAATTAAACAAATTTCCTCACAACATGATTTGAGTCTTAAACATAATGATTGGTTAAAAGAAAAATTTGAAAATGTAGAATCTCATATAATTAAACTTGATGAGGTATTTAATTCCTTTAAGTCATCTCTATCAAATTTTGATAATGAACATGGTATGGCAAATTCTAGAGCAAGAATAAGAATGACAACTCTTTATCAAGTTGCTGCTGCAAATAAAGGAATTGTTGTAGGAACTGGCAACAAAGTAGAAGATTTTGGCGTAGGCTTTTATACTAAATACGGTGATGGAGGAGTTGATATTTCTCCAATAGCTGACTGTACTAAAACAGAAATTTGGGAACTTGGAAAAGAATTGAATATTTTAAAAGAAATCATTGAAACACCTCCAACTGACGGATTATGGGATGATGGAAGAACTGACGAAGGTCAGTTAGGTTTATCTTATA
>CACCYQ010000043.1 GCA_902550285.1 uncultured Pelagibacteraceae bacterium
AATTTACTATACTTGAAAGGATCTATACCAGGATCAAAAAATTCAGAAGTATTAATAAAAAAAGCAGTAAAAAATATTAAAAAATTTACAATATTAGAAAAAATTGAAACAGCTGAAAAATTAAAAAAAATACCAGATAAAAAGAAATAATAATGAAAATAGACAAAATAAACATCGATGGTAAAAAAAACTCTATTGAAGTTTTAGATAAAATTTTTTCAGCAAAAATTAATAAGCAACTTGTATCGAATGTAATTTATAAAATTAATGCCAACTACAAAGGAAGAAAAGCAAAGACAAAGCAAAGAAATGAAATAAGTGGATCAACTGCAAAAATATGGGCTCAAAAGGGAACTGGTAATGCAAGACATAGTAGTAGAAAAGCACCAATATTTGTAGGTGGTGGTGTTGCACATGGACCAAAAGGCGAATCAAAATATAAAATAAGAAAATTAAATAAAAGTGAAAAAAAGAATAGCCTAGCTTCGCTAATTACTGAAAAAAAAATTAATAATAATGTAATAATTTTCTCAGATTTCTCTTCAAAGATAAACAAAACTAAGGAAATGAACTCAATTTTATCTAAGTTTGATATTTTTAATGGTTTAATTGTACTAGACAAGAAATCAAAAGAAAATGTATATAAAGCCTTAAAAAATATACCAAATATTAAAACTACTACTGCAAACCACTTTTCAGCTTACGATATAGTGAAATATAAAAAATTAGTTTTTACTGAAAGTTCTGTAAAAGAACTAGAAAAGAGATTTTAATGAGTAAAATGAATATTTATGACAAAATTTTGTCCCCAGTGGTTACAGAAAAGTCAACTAATTTATCAGAATTAAATAAAGTAGTATTTAAAGTTCATCAAAATGCAAATAAAAAAAATATAAAAAAAAGTATTGAAAAATTATTTAAAGTTAACGTTACCAAAGTAAATATTGTAAACAAAAAAAATAGAATAAAAATAACAAGAGGAAAAAAACAAGCTGTCCAAGGGTATAAAAAAGCAATAATAACTCTTAAAAAAGGTCAGAATATTGATTTAACAACAGGTATATAAAATGGCACTTAAAACATACAAACCATACACAAAATCAAATAGGGGAACCATCTTAATTGATAGATCGCAGCTATGGAAAGGTAAGCCTTATAAACCTTTAACGAGTATAAATAAATCTTCCAGAGGTAGAAATAATTTAGGAAGAATTACTTCAAGAAATACTGGTGGCGGACATAAACAAAGATATAGAGAGGTAGATTTTTACAGAAGAAAATTTGATATGATTGGGGATGTTGAACGAATAGAGTACGATCCTAATAGATCATGTCACATTATGTTGGTAAAATTTGAAGACGGTAAAAAATATTATTATTTAGCACCCCAAAATATTAAAGCTGGTGATAAAATACAAAATGGCCCTAATAGTGAAATAAAAACTGGTAATTGCTTGCAACTAAAAGATATTCCTGTCGGTATGAACGTACATAATGTTGAAATACATCCAGGAGCAGGTGGCAAAATAGCAAGATCAGCTGGAACATCAGTAATTATTACTGGAAATGATGGAAATTATACATTAATTAAAATGGCATCTGGAGAAGTAAGAAAAATAGATTCAAGAGCAATGGCAACCATTGGAGTTTTATCAAATCCAGACCAAAAAAATATTAAAATTGGAAAAGCAGGTAGATCAAGATGGCTAGGAAGAAGACCTCATACAAGAGGTGTTGCAATGAATCCAGTTGACCATCCACTAGGTGGAGGGGAAGGAAAAACTGCAGGAGGAAGACACCCAGTATCAAGAACCGGTCAATCAGCCAAAGGATTAAAAACTAGAGACAATAAAAGAACAGATAAATATATTGTAAGAAGAAGAGGAAAAAAGAGAGCTTAATTATGTCTAGATCAGTTTGGAAAGGACCATTTGTAGAAGAAAGTTTGCTTAAAAAAATAGATAAACAAAAAACAAATCCAACTAAAAAACCTATAAAAACATGGTCTAGAAAATCAACTATAATTCCAGACTTTGTTGGAATTAGTTTTTTAATTTACAATGGAAAAAAATTTATTCCCATTACAATATCCGAGGATATGGTTGGTCATAAATTAGGCGAATTTGCTCCAACAAGACAATTTGCAGGACATACACCCGCTGATAAAAAAGCAGCAGCAGATAAAGCAGATGCAGCTAAAACTTCAACAGATAAAAAATAAATTATGAGTAAAAAAAATAATAAATCTGAAAAAAAAATAAAAATTGTAAGATCAGTAAATAAAAATGTAAGATCTAGTACAAGAAAATTAAATCCTATACTTAGATCTATAGTTGGAAAAAAAGTTGATGTAGCAATAAGAGATCTTTCATTTTCTGAAAAAAGAATTTCAAATGATATAAGAAAAACCATTTCATCAGCTGTAGCAAATGCAGAAAATAATTTTCAATACGATATAGACAAACTGATAGTTAAAGAAGCATACTGTGGCAAGCAAATAGTTATGAAAAGATTTAGAGCTAGAGCAAAAGGTCGTGCATCGGCGATCATGAAACCTTATTCAAATTTAACAATAATACTATCAGAAAAAATGAAAGTAGAGGAAAATGGGACAAAAAATTAATCCAATAGGTTTAAGATTAGGAATAAATAG
>CACCYQ010000044.1 GCA_902550285.1 uncultured Pelagibacteraceae bacterium
AAGATGAAAAAGCAAAAATTTATTTTTGTGACCAAGTAAATTTAATTTCAATCTATGCATCTAGCGGTGAATATGTTTCTGAATTTGGTCAAAAAGGTAAAATTAAATTAAAAAAATATTGTCAGATAACTCCAGTAATTTTTAAAGATAAAATTGTTATTGCAACTTTTGAACCAAGCATTGAAGTTTATGATAGAATAAAAGGTAAACTTCTGTGGAGATTTTATTTAAAAGAAAAAAATAATAAATATTTTAGATATGGAGGAAAAAGATATGACTATTCAGGTGGCAATCCCTGGGGCGGAATATCAGCAGATCTTGATAGGGAAATAGTATTTGTATCAACTGGTAACGCAGGTTTTTTTACTGATGGTACTACCAGACCTGGTAAAAACAAGTATTCAAATTCTGTTGTAGCTATTGATATCAAAAATAAAAAATTGCTTTGGGATTTTCAAGAGATAGAACATGATATTTGGGATTATGATATAGCAGCACCTCCAATTTTGACTTCAATAAATTTAAAAAATAAAAAAATTGATGTAGTGATTGCAGTTACTAAAACGGGAGATACTCTCGTTCTAGACAGATTAACAGGCAAAAATATATATGGTTATATAAATAAGAAAGTTCCATTGTCTACAATTCCAGGAGAAAAAGTTTCTTTTTACCAAAAAAAATTTAAATTACCAAAACCTTTTGCAAAACAGATTTTTGATTTGAATGATATAACCAACATATCTAAAGAAAGCTATGATTATGTATATAATAAAGTTCAAAATACAGACTTTGGGTTTTTTGTTCCAACCTCTACTGATAGAAAAAATGTTGTTTATGGTCTTGGTGGTGGAGCTCAATGGATGGGAGCTAGTGTAAATAATGACAAAGGAATACTTTATGTTCCATCAAATAATATGGCAAGAATTATATGGAGCGAAAAAAAGAAAGCAAAATATAAATATTATGTGTATCCTTTTTTTCAAGAAATTCTTAAAGATCAAAATGGTTTCCCTGGTTCAAAACCTCCCTGGGGAAACATTACTGCTATTAATTTAAATAACGGAAAAACTATTTGGCAAATTCCATTTGGGGAATATGATGAACTTAAAGAAAAAGGTATTCCGGTAACAGGCCAGACTAATATGGGTGGGGTCACCGCAACTGCTGGAAACCTTATATTTGCCACTGGTACTTTGGATAAAAAATTGAGAGCTTTTGATTCAAGAAACGGCAGAGAAATTTGGAGTTTTCAATTACCTTATTCGGGATCCAGCCCTCCAACTATTTACGAATATAATGGAGAACAATACGTGCTTGTCATATCGACTGGAAGTAGCTCAATGTACAATTGGTATGGAAAGAAAGCTCCCAAAGGAGACAAGGTATTTGCGTTTAAGTTGAAAAATTGATTGTATTAAGGCTCTAATTTAATTTTTTTTTTGTATAGTGATAATCCATTTCTAATTTTATGTTCATAAGATTCTTTAAAACTTTCTAATTGCCAACCATTTAGTCTTTTTTGAATCTCTAATATATTATTTTTTTTCCACTCATTAGATGTATCTTTGTTTCCCCATTTTTTTATTTCATCTTTATTTCTACCACAACCATAACAATATCCACTTACAGGATCAGTTTTACAAATACTTATACAAGGCGAAATAATCATTTTTTTAATATAATATATATATACATAATAATTCTAATTGGACAAAACATAACTATAATATATATAAAGGTTCATAATTGTGGGCGAGTGGCGGAATTGGTAGACGCGTTGGTCTTAGGAACCAATATGGCAACATGTGAAGGTTCGAGTCCTTTCTCGCCTACCATTAATATTTATGAAAATAACAATTGAAAATAAAAAAGGACTAGAAAAAGACATAAAAGTCTTAATAGATAAAAAAACTATATCAGGATACCTTGATGCTAAATATGAAGAGATTAAAAAAGATGTAGTTTTAAAAGGATTTAGACCAGGAAAAGTTCCAACAGAAGTTTTAAAAAGACAGTTTGGTAAAGCTGTATATGGAGAAGTAATAGATAAAGTTCTTAAAGAAACCTCAACAAAAGCACTTGAAGATAATAAAATCAAACCCGCTGGTCAACCAAAAATAGATCTTAAAAGCTTTGGTGAAGGAAAAGATCTCGAATATATAATATCTGTGACAGAGTTACCAAAAATAGAAACAAAATCATTCACCGAAATTAAAGTTACAGAATACAATGTTAAAATTAATCCAAATGAAACAGAAAAAAGAATAGACCAAATTGCAAAAACTCAAAATAATTTTAAGGACGTAGATGACAATTATGTCTCAAAAAATAAAGATTTAATTATCTTTGATTACAAAGCTACTG